>NZ_JBAMDD010000012.1:0-135290 GCF_036961565.1 Chitinimonas sp. JJ19 | reverse complement strand
CCAGCAGCATCAGGCCAGTAGGCTTACTCGCTATTTTCATGGGCCCGTTGATAGCGTAGATTGCAGCCAGCCGACCAAGGCACACTCCACACCAAGGGCCTATATGAGCGCTGATCGCGTTGCAAAACTGCTGGACGACATCCGCTCACTTGATGAAGCGCGCTACACCCTGGTACAAACCCTGCGCGAGGCGGTGCTGAGCCTGGGCTCAGGCGTAAGCGAAGAAGTGAAATACGGCGGCCTGCTGTTCTCCGCTGGCAAGCCATTCTGCGGTGTTTTCTCTTACGCCAAGCATGTCTCGCTGGAGTTTGGCGACGGCGCTGCGCTGCCCGATCCGCACCAGATGCTGGAAGGCGAAGGCAAGCTGCGCCGCCATATCAAGCTCTCTACCCTCCAGGACATCCCGGCCAAGCAGGTACAGGCCTATCTGGGGCTGGCATACCAGGCTGCCACCACGGCTTGAGTAGGGCCACCGCGCCACGGCTGGCTCAGCACGCGGGCTAGCGGCGCTTGCGGCCACGATCGCCAGGCCCGCCCTGCAACCCCTGCCCACAATTCACGCTTGACCCTGCTTCCTGTTTGGTATTTAATTTCTGTAACGACAGAAATTACTGAACTCATCATGAAGCTTAGTCCTACCGCACAGAAGTACATCCTCCACTGGGGTGAAATGGGCACCCGCTGGGGTGTCAACCGCACCGTCGCCCAGATCCACGCCTTGCTCTTCCTCAGTCCGCATCCGCTGCATGCCGAGGAAATCAGCGAGACCCTGGGTGTCGCCCGCTCCAATGTCAGCACCAGCCTCAAAGAGCTGCAGAGCTGGGGCCTGACCCGGGTGACCCATAACCTGGGCGACCGTCGAGATCACTTTGTGGCCCATCAGGATGTCTGGGAAATCTTCAGGGTGGTGATGGAAGAGCGCAAGAAGCGCGAGCTGGACCCCACCCTGACGGTACTGCGCGAGTGCGCGCTGGAAGCAGATAGCGACCGCGAACTCGAAGCCGTCACTCGCGCCCGCATGGATGAAGTACTGAGCTTTATGGAGGACCTGATGCGCGCCTACGAAGACTTCAAAGGCCTGCCTCCCCCCACACTCAAGCGTTTTCTGAAGATGGGCGGCAAGATGGCCCGCTTCCTGAGCACCGACGACGGCAACGACCTACCCTGAAAAGCGAGTAAGCACCATGACTACCCTCACCCTGTTCTACGATAGCCGCTGCCCCCTCTGTGCCGCCGAGATGCGCCGCCTGGCCCAACTGGACCGCCACGGCCGCCTGGCTTTCAGCGATATGCACGCCGAAGGCTTCGATGCCGCCCGCTATGGCGTCACCATGGCCGCCCTGGATGCCGAACTGCATGGCCTGGACGACCAGGGCAGGATGCTGGTCGGCATCGATTGCATCGCCGCTGCCTATACTGCGGTAGGCCGGGCCTGGCTGGTATGGCCGCTGACCATAGGCTTCACCAAGCCCCTGTGGCGCAGCCTGTACCGCTGGTTTGCCCGCAACCGCTACCGTGCCAGCGAAATGATGGGCTTTACCTGCGCCGATGGCGTCTGCGCCACCCGCTATCGCTAAAAAATTTGGCAAACCATTTCTGTCTTTACAGAAATTGCCGCAACAAAACCTCCCGGAGCCATCATGGACATCCTGCTTACCGGCGCCAGCGGCCTAGTTGGCAGTGCCTTGCTCCCCCGGCTCCTGGCACAGGGCCATACGGTACACGCCCTATGCCGCCGCCCCCCTGCCAACGCTGTAGCAGTCGGCCAACTGCACTGGCATGCCACGGATATGGCCACACTCCTGAACGAAGACGACTGGCTGCCCTTGCTCGACGGCATCGACCTGGTCATCAACACCGTGGGCATCTTCGCCGAGACCGGCAGCCAGACCTTCGCCCACCTCCACACCCAGGCCCCCATCGCCCTGTTCAACGCCGCCATCGTGGCCGGGGTGGAACGGGTCATCCAGCTCTCTGCCCTGGGCGCCCACCCAGAGGCCAGCACCGCCTACTGGCGCAGCAAGGCTGCCGCCGATACCGTGCTGCGTGCCGCACCACTGGACTGGGCCATCGTACAACCCTCGCTGGTCTATGCCGATCAGGGCGCCAGCAGTACCTTGTTCCGCCAAATGGCGGCCCAGCCTTGCCTGTTGGTGCCAGCCGATGCCGGCCCGGTACAGCCCATCCATCTGGCCGATCTGGTAGACGCCCTGCTCCAGCTGATTCACCGCCCCGCCCTGGGCCGCATCACCCTGGCAGCGGTCGGCCCGCAGGCCTTGCCCTGGCATGATTACTTGCAGGCACTACGGGCCGGTATGGGCATGGCGCGCGCGCCCGTCATTGCCCTCCCAAGCCCTTGGGTACGCGGCATCAGCCGCTTGGCTGCCCTGTGCCCAGGCAGCCTGCTCAACCCGGCCAGCCTCAGCATGCTGCAAGCCGGCAGTTGCGCCGATGCCGGCCCCATCCAGCAGTTGCTGGGCCGCCCCATGCACCTGCCACAGGCCTACAGCCACCCCGCCCTGCGCAGCACAGCCGTCACAGCCGCCTGGCAGCCCTGGCTACGCCTGGCCTTGGCGTTCGTCTGGCTGCTGACAGCGGTCGTCTCCATCCAGCAAGCGCCGCTGGGGCTGCAACTACTGGCCGATGCTGGCCTGCCCGCCGCTTGGCACCCGGCTGCGCTGTGGGGCGGCGCCGGGCTGGATCTGCTACTGGGCGTCCTTACCCTCAGCCACCCCCATCGCCGCCTATGGCAGGCACAGATCGCGCTGATCCTGGGCTACACCGTCTTTATCAGCCTGTTCCTGCCGCAGTGGTGGCTACATCCCTTCGGCCCCATCAGCAAGAACCTGCCCATCCTGGCACTGCTGGGCTTGCTGACCGCCCTGACTCCCGCCACCCGCAAAGCGAGCTGATCATGGACTACCTCACCCTCAAGTGGCTGCACATACTCTCGGCCACCTTTATGTTCGGCACCGGTTTCGGCACCGCCTTCTACATGTTCTTTGCCAACCGCAGCGGCAATGTGCAGGCCATCGCCGTGGTCACCCGCTGGGTGGCCCGCGCCGACTGGTGGTTCACCACCCCGGCCGTCATTATCCAGCCGCTCTCCGGCATGTGGATGATCCACCTGGCCGGCTTCCCCATGGATTCGTTCTGGATCGTCGTCTCCATCGCCCTCTACGCCCTGGCCGGCGCCTGCTGGCTGCCCGTGGTGTGGCTGCAATTACGCATGCGCGACATGGCCCAGCACGCCGCACGCGACAACACCCCGCTGCCGCCCAACTACTGGCGTTACGAACGCATCTGGACCGTCCTCGGCTTCCCCGCCTTCAGCGCCCTCATCGTTGTCTACTGGCTGATGGTGCACAAACCCATGGCCTGGTAGGGCTCGCTTTTCCGAATACGGATTCACAAGGAATACATCATGTTCGCCACCCCATTGGACTGGGTCCTCAACCTGCTGATACTGCAGGGCCTGATGGGCGCCTTCGATACCGTGTACCACCACGAACTGACCGTCGGCCTGCCGCAGCGCCCCGGCGCCCGCAAGGAGCTGACCCTGCATGCCATCCGCGCCCTGCTCTACGGCGTAGTCTTCGCCGCCCTGGCCCATGTGCAGTTCCATGGCCTCTGGGTTGCGGCCATTGCCGCCCTGGTGCTGGTGGAAGTCGGCCTCACCCTGTGGGACTTCGTGGTGGAAGACAACAGCCGCAAGCTCCCCAGCACCGAACGCGTGCTGCATACCGTGCTGGCCATCAACGGCGGCGCCCTGTTCGGGCTGTATGCCTGGCAACTGGCCGACTGGGCCAGCCTGCCCAGCGCCCTGGTCAGCCTCGATAGCGGCTGGCGTGGTTGCCTGCTCAGCGTATTCGCCGCGGGCGTGGCCCTCTCCGGCGTGCGCGATGCCCTGGCCGCCCGCAAGTTGGGGCAAGCCGCCGCCACCCCCAACCCGTTTACCGGCCTGCCCCATCAAAGGGTGCTGGTCACTGGCGGCACCGGCTTTATCGGCGAAGCCCTGGTATCGCAGCTGCTGGCGGCCGGCCACAACGTCACCGTGCTGGCGCGTAATCCCCTGAATGCCGCCTATCTGTTCCAGGGCCGCGCCCGCTGCGTACCCGCGCTGGAGCAACTGCACAGCGGCGAGCAGTTCGACGCCATCATCAACCTGGCCGGTGCCCCGGTGGTCGGCCCACGCTGGAGCCCCCAGCGCAAGGCGCAATTGCTGGCCAGCCGGGTGGGCACTACCCAGGCTCTGCAAGCCTGGCTGGCCAGGGCCAACCACAAGCCCGCCACCTGGATACAGGCCTCAGCCATCGGCTACTACGGCGTACGGCCGGCCAACGAACTATTGAACGAGGACAGCCGCGCCGGCCAAGGCTTCATGACCGAGCTATGCGCCCGCTGGGAGGAATCCGCCCAGCCAGCACAAGGTCAAGGCCTGCGCCTGGTCACCCTGCGGCTGGGCCTGGTGTTCGGCCCAGGCGGCGCCCTGCTTCCCCTGCTGCTGCCCCATCGCTTCGGGCTGGGTGGCCGCATGGGCGATGGCCGCCAGATCATGAGCTGGGTACATCGCGATGACGTACTGGGCATGATCGCCAGGGCACTGAGCGACAGCACCATGCAGGGCACCTACAATGCGGTCGCGCCCGAGGCCGTCAGCCAGGCCGACTTTGCCCGGACCATAGGCAGGCTGATGCATAGGCCGGTTTTCCTGCACCTGCCCGCCGCCCCCTTGCGCCTGCTCATGGGCGAGATGGCCCAGCTGTTCTTCGACGGCCAGCGTGTGGTGCCACACCGCCTGCAGTCGCACGGTTATGTCTTCCGCCATCCCACCCTGGCCGGTGCCTTGCGGGCGCTGATCTAAGAGCCTGTTCAAAGTTTTTTCGCCGCGTCGTTCGCAACCTTGCCGGATGAAGGGCAAGGCGCAAGCCGCGCAGCGGTACGGGTACCGTCAGCGGCTTGCAACGCCGCCATTCGCCGGCAAGGTTGCGAACCCGTAGGGCTGATCTGGAAAACGGCCATTCACTGCGTTGTGGCGCTTGGCAATAACTCGTTATTGCCTGCGCACCACGCCTTGTGCCTAACCATTTTCCAGATCAGCGACGCGGCGAAAAGACTTTGAACAGGCTCTAAAACCCGCCTACCCAGCCAGCGACACGCCCACCATGCCCACGCTCTACCAAACCGCCCTCGGCCCCGACTACCAGCACCTACCCGCGCTGCTGCAGGCATTCCACGGCCAGCCTGGGCCTTGGTGGCGCGGCCAGGTCGATGTCAGCTGGAGCACGCACCCCTTGCTGCGTGGCCTGCTCCAGCTGGCACGCCTACCCGCCGAAGGCACGCAGCGCGCCATCGCCGTAAGGCTGGTAGCGCAGGGCCAAAGTGAATCCTGGCAGCGCTACTTCGGCAATCGTCCCATGATCTCGCAACAGCGCCAGCATCCCGTGGGGCTCAGCGAATCCTTCGGCCCCTTGCGTCTGCTGCTGAGCAACCAGGTAGACACCCAGGGCCTGCATCAGCACAGCCGACATACGCATTTTCTCGGCCTACCCCTGCCTGCGGCACTCTCACTACAGGTACAAGCCCGCGAATGGGCAGCGGCCGGTCGGTTTCATTTCGATGTCACCATCGCCATCGGCCAGCATCGCTTGTTGCGCTATATCGGCTGGCTGCAAGCGGAGTAAACCATGCCCATCGTCGAACACCGCGCCGTGCTGTCCTGCAAGCAAGCCACCGCCTTTCACACCTCCCAGGACTACGCCCTGCGCCAACAGTGGGGCCCTTTCGCCGCCAAGCTTGAGAGTGAGTCCACCACCAATGGTCGCCGTATCATCACCGTCACCGCTTGGCACGGCCTGACCATGGTGGTCGAGTACGTCGCCTGGTTACCGCCGGAACGCGCCGCCATCAGGATGCTGAAAGGGCCGCGGGTGCTGGCCAGCTTTGCTGGCACCTGGGCATTTGTCGAGACCGGCGAGCAGCAAGTCACCGCCAACTTCCGCTACCAGATCAAGGCTGCACGCGGCTGGGGCTGGCTGGAACCGCTGATGCTGCGGTACTTTAGCTGGGAGACAAAACGCCGACTGCACGCCTTGCAACGCTACCTGGAACACACCTGTGAGTGCTAAACCCATCCTCTACCTGCTGGCCGGCAACGGCGGCGCCGCCGACTGGTGGGGCGATGCACTACCGCTTTTCCGCCACTACCACCCCCAGCCGCTGGAGCTTCCCGGCTTTGGCGACAACCCGGCGCCACCGCTACACGACCTCCCCAGCTATGCCGAAGCGCTGCTGACCGCCACCCAACCCGGCAGCCACATCCTCGCCGTCGGGGTCAACGCCCTCTTGGTCATGCATGCACTGGCCCGCCGCCCCGGCCATTTCCAGCGCACCGTGCTGCTGGCTCCGGTCGGCGCCTTCCTCTGGCAACGTCGCCTGCCGGCGCTGATGGCACCCAAGCCCATGCGCCTGCTGGCTTATTGGCTGCTGGCCTACAAACCGCACTGGCTGGCCCGCAAGTTTTCACGCCAGCGCTGGTCCGCCGCCCAATACCGCCGCATGGGCAGGGGCTATCGCCGCTGCCGCGCCTTTCTGCCCTATTGGGACATGGTACGGGCCGATACCGCCCTGCCCCTGCTGGAATGGGTCAGCGACCGCTTGGAACTGGTGTGGGGAGAGTACGATGCCGTACTGGGCCGCGAGCAGGCCTCAGCCTGGTCGGCCATCCTGGCCCGGGCAGATCTCTACGTCAGCATCCAGCCCGGCTGGGGCCACTACCCCTGGATCGATCAGCCTAGCGAATTCGTCGCCTGGCTGGAGTCGGGCCAACCAGGCTTCGTGGCCCACGGCAAGGGCGGCCGGCTGCAACTGGCTGCGCTGGCCGGCCTGCCGGTGCCCGCCGCCGTCAGCGTCAGCCACGCCGACGACCCACGCGTGGCCGCCTTGCTGGCCAGCCAGCCCGACGCCACCTGGGCCGTGCGCTCCTCCAGCCACGCCGAGGACCAGGCCGACCAGGCCAATGCCGGGCTCTCCACCACCTATCTGCAGGTTCCCTGCGCCGCCGTAGCCGAGCATATCGGACTGCTGCGCCAGGCCGGCGTAGAAGAAGTGGTGGTGCAGCGCTTTGTCGCCCCCGTGCTCTCGGGCATCGCCTTCGTCCGCCACCTGGCCGCCGAAGTCGAATGGGTAGAAGGCCATCTTGCCGGCCTGGCCGACGGCCAGTTGAATCCCCAGCGCGCCATCCTGTCGCGGCTGGGTGGCGACTGGGCCAGCGGCCACTTCCCCACCCAACACGGCCTCAGCCAGCAAGCGCTGTGGCAATTCCTGCAGGCAGTATTGCGTGCCTTCCATTACGTCCACGGCGATGTGGAATGGGCCTGGGACGGCCAGCAGCTCTGGCTGCTGCAATACCGGCCCATCAGCGACTACGGCTGGCGCCGCCACCTGACCGCCGCCAATATCGCCGAAATCCTGCCACCTCAGCCCAGCCGCCTGGTCGAATACGCCCAGCGCCGCGCCGCCGGCAGCATACCCGCCATCATGGCCCGCTGGGATGCCCGGGTGCTGCAGGATGCCGAGCCCTTTACCGCCCGCTATGGCGATGCCTCCTATATCAACAACGACCTGTTCCTGGCGCGACTGGCTGACTGGGGCCTGCCCTCGCAGCATTACGCCGACGAGGTAGGCGGTAGCGCCCCCAAGCTCCCCCTGCGGCCCGCCAGACTGTTACGCCAACTGCCCTTGTTCTGGCGCATGCAACAGCGCAGCCGCGCCGCCCTGCCCGATCTCGCCGCCGGCCTGCAGCGCTTTGATGCCGAGCTGGATCAACTACGGGCCCAAGCAGCCAACGGCCAGCAACTGGCCGACTGGTTCTGCCGTTTCTATGTGTTTGTGGTGCAAGGCAATCTCTGCATAGGCACCGCCCTGGCCGGCAGCGGCGGCAGCTTGCTGGGCCAGCCGGCCACCGCCTACGCCACACTGGGCCACGCCCCCCACCGCCTGCCGTGGGAGACCGACCCCGCCACCGCGAGACCCGCCTACACCCCCCTGCCCCTGCAGCCTTTCCCACACTGGCCAGCCGCCATCAGGATGGCCCACCGCCTGGGCCTGCCCGGCATGCGCGGCTACTATCTGCAGGTACGCGAGTGGTACCGCGATAACCTCATGCGCATCTTCTTCCGCCTGCACCACGCCATGCCCGAGTCCGACCGCGCCTATTGGTACGCCCCACACCCAGCCAGCCGTACCCAGCCGGGCGCCTTCTGGCAAGACGGCCAGGCCGACCACACACAGGCACAGGGTTTCGTAATCTATCCCGGCGCCGCCGAAGGCATACTGGGCCAGGACATCCTGCTGGAAGCCACCCTAGACCCCGGCCGCCACGCCTACTACCGCGAAGCCCGCGCCGTCATCGCCCGCATGGGTGGCCGCCTGTCGCACGGCGCCACCCTGCTGCGCGAACTACGCAAGCCCGCCGCCGTGCTCCCCCAGGTCGATCCCGCCTGGGTAGGGCAAGCCGTGCGCTATCAGGATGGTCAGCTCAGCTTGATCTCGGCTACTCATTGACCCGAGCACTACGCAGCAGCCCGGCCTGACCAATCCAGATTCCGGCGGCGATGCAGCCTCCAGCAAGCCAGTTTTCCAAACAAGACGAGGCGCGAGTGAAACCCTCAGCGCTGCATAGGTTTGATATGCAAGACGTTGTGACTCTTGGGTAACGCCGCGCAGCGACGAAAACAACGGGGTGGAAGCCCCTTCAAGCCCTTGTATCCCGGTATAAACAGCGAGCCGAACATGACAACTGCACAGCCCGATCAGGAATCGGCCTCAATCTCTCGATGAGCGATGCCATGGGTTTGCTGCAAACAATGAAGGCAGGCATCGCTAGCATGGACGCCATCGGCTCGGATAGCCTCAACGAAGACACACTGGCAGATGCGAATGCCGGTCGAGTTGACCACTCGCGCCGGTCAACCTTGACCGCTTCCATCAAACTCCGCCTGTTGTGACCTCAGTTGGTTGCCGTTCAGATCGTGCGTTCATCTGCTCTACAATGGGTTTGTCGGGTTATCGGCCAAAGCGGACAACCGCCGCCGCAACGGATGGGGCAAGTCTTGAGCGAAAACCGGACACCAAGGCCGCGACTACCTGAGGCGATTATGCTCCAGGCGCCGTCGACAGCGTTAGACCAGCCGCAGTGGCGGGCGTCGGCTTGATGTAGATTTCGAGGGAACGAACAAGTGAAATGTCGTAATGCAATATCTAGACGCTCGCCTTGCGCGGAACTAGTCGCCTGCCTCTATCGCCTGCTAGTGGAAGTCGAGGTAGGGTTAAGAATGCAGCCTCATGCATTCGCCCGTTCTGCGGTCGCAAGCCAACCTTTGGTTCGAAGCACGCTCAGCGCAATACCAATCTGGCGAGGGGTAAAGTGCTTTTTGCGGTCGTTCCATGCATGGGTACCGCAGACCACCTCGTCAAGTGATGCGCTCTTCGTCTCATGGGTTGCAACCCAGTGCACGGTTGACAGCAACTCCAAACCGAAGGGCGTCTCGAAGCCAGCGACCAGGTCACCGACACGGTCGAATCTTGCACGCGTCTCGATGTGTTCTGCCAGAAAGGCTCCTGCGTCCTCGACGGCCCCGGGTACCAAGGTCAGAGGTTTGTCCGGATCATCTCCGCCGTCCGCGTAGCCGCTCACCATATGTCCCTCGATCTTCTGCAGTACGTGACGCAGGTTCTCCGCATATGGCCCATAGATTGCCTTTGCATAGTTCAATCGCAGGGGTTCACCTGCGGTCTGCAAAAAGTACATTAGCTTATGCACCTCTAGCAGCGTGATGGCAGGGTCCAGGAGCCCCTGACCATAGCGGTTCATCAGCTCCACCAGGGCTGCGCGACCTGCAGTCATACGAGGTACATCGCGATTGTGTTGCATCTTGTCCGCTTGCGGCGCTCCGTTCGGCTCATAAATGCGCACGCGAACATCTGCCAGCGGCTGCATGGTCGCCTCGATACGGGAGCGCACCTCAGTCCACTCCAGTCCGCCCAAGCCGCTACCCAGCGGTGGAATCGCCACAGAACGAATGCCCAGGCGGGCAATATCTTCCACCAGCGCATGCAAGCCCGCCTCGATGTCCTGCATGCGGCTCTTGCCGCGCCAATGACGCTTGGTTGGGAAGTTGACGATGTAGCGAGGCGCCGTCAGCTGCTCCGTATCAAAGATGAACATCCGGCCTGGTTGCACTATTTCACGCTTGCATGCTGCCTCATAAGCCTTAAAGTTCTCCGGCCAAACGTTCTTGAATTGCAGTGCAATACCGCGGCCCATCACACCGACACAGTTCACGGTGTTGACGATGGCGTCAGAGTCATCCTTCAGGATGTCGCCACTAGTAAGTTCGATCATGTCAAGTTTCCGTTTCAGTAATACCAGGTAGACATAACGTGTACCGGGGGTCTGTGCCCTCCAACCGGTAGCGCATGTGCAACCTGCGTGGCAATGAGCTGCGACATCACCCCAATGCGTTCGATTAATTGCCACGGAAAGGATTGTTCCAACAGGAACTCCGCCTGTTTGCCTTCCTTAGCACCGCGCCAATCCCGCGCATTGATCGCCTCCCAGTCTAGCTCCCCCAACTGCTGCAGATCGGCGCGGTCTTCGAAGTAGTAGGCACCGGCGTTCGACAGCGTGAAGGCCCACCGTCGCCGTTGGGCGTTGGCCCATGCCACCGTGTCATACAAATCTGCCTCTAGGTGGACGATGGGGCCTTGACCACCTTGATAGCTTAGCTCGGCGTTTTGCTTGTGTATCAAATACAGCATCACCGACCTGGGGCAAAAGTAGAAAGGCACGCACTGCCCCACAAACAACCCCGAATGACTGGTCAGTTGTAGCTCAGTCAACCGCCGCTGTTTGATATTGTTCATCCCGATCACTGTGCCGCCCAAGGCGGCCTGCTGCACTTTGGCGTCGGACAACAACCCACCTTGAGCGACAACAGAAGGTAGTCGATCCACATGGCAGATGTGATAGAGCTTTGGGCGGTTCGGCACGGCGATGGTCAACTGTGTTGGTGATACCTCAATATACCTCTATCTATACCCTATGATTGATCGGTTTCTGCTTAAACCAAGTGGAACAATGCATATGTGAAAAGGTCGGAACCGCACATATACTTGGCTTGCCAGCGTAGTCGCCGCAGATATTACCCTAACTGTGTCGGCCTCCGGTTCCCGCTCATGACCAGCCGCATCCCACACAGCGCCAGATGCCCGGTATGCCCCACGCAACGCGGCCACCATCTGTCATCCCCCCTACAGCCCAACCAACCAACGCCGCCGGATACGTTCCAGCGTACCGTTGCGGCCCAGTTGCACTATCGCCTCGTTGATGGCGTTCAAATCTGCCTGCGTCAGCGTCTTGCGGTTGAGCATATAGGCCACCTCGCCCCTGGCAATCGCGATATCCAGCCGCCGTATGGGCACACCCTGCTCGGTAGCGGCATGCTGTACCGCCCATTGGTCGCCTATCAATACTTCGCCACGCCGCAGTTGCAGCAACTGTACCCCCTTGCGGTACTCCTCATACCGCGTCACCAGGCCCGCTGCCAGAAACTGCGCCGCCAAGGGGTAGCCGCCATCGCTCCCGGTCTGGGTCACCAGCGGTACGCGGTGCTTCAGCATCGCCTGCAGTGAACCCACGTGGGGGTGGGGCCGTCGGTCATCCAGCACAAAGGCGGCAATGATTTCCGGTCGATAGGGGCGGGTAAACATGGCGACGGCGTTGTGCGAGGCCAGTCCGTTGTCGGAGGCAGCCAGCAGCACATCCAGCTCGCCCTGGGTAAAGTACAGCCAGCGCCGCTTGCGCGGTAGGTCTTGCACCCAAGACACTTTGCAGCCCGCTGCCTTGGCGATGGCATCCAGCATGTCTATCTCGAAACCCGCTGGCTTGCCGCCCGCGTCCAGATAGGAATAGGGCGGCCAGCTCTCGAATGGTACGCGTAGTACCTTGCTGCATGGTGCGCCCAGGCACGCAGCTTGAAGCAGGCAGGTGAGCAGCAAGGCACGCAGCAACATGGTGGCCGGCAATCAGGACGAAATCCTCGTTCATGCTGTATAGCATGCGCCCGTAAGCCGCGCCGCCGCTCACACCCGCGCCCAGCGGTGCCCCTCAGCCCGCCGCCTCACGCAGGGCGTAGCCCATAAACGAGACGGACATATCCCGCGTCGCCCCCAGGCGTATGCGCTCACCCAGGCCAGCAAAACTCAGCCTCCCCAGCTTGTGCAGCAGCAGCCCCCACAAGGGCCGCAAGGGGTTGCCTACTGGCGATAGGCCAGCCATCACCACCTGGCCCAGCCCATGCCTCGCCAAGCCCTGCTGCAATTCCTGCGGCCGGATAAACTGGTGCCAGACATGGACATCGGCCGGCATCAGCCGCGTCAGCGGCCAGTCCTGCGCCAGCTTGATGGCCAGCAGCTTGCTGCGCAGGGTACGGTTGATGGTGTCAAAGAAGAATACCCCACCCGGCTTGAGCACCCTGGCGATCTCTGCCAGCACGGCATCCACGTCATCCACATGCTCCAGCACATCGCAGCAGCAGACGATATCGAACTGCTGGTCTGCAAACGGCAGTTGCTCTGCACTGCCTTGCTGGTAATCAATGCGCAAGCCGCTGGCCTCGGCATGGGCCTTGGCGGCCGCGAGACCTGCCGCTGCGCGATCCAGCCCAGTTACCTGGCAGCCCAGCGTGGCAAACCGCTCTGACAGCAGCCCACCGCCACACCCGACATCCAGCACCGTCAAGCCCGCTGGCTGGCGCTGCAATATGCCAGTCAAAGCCTGCTCAAAATAGGCAAAGCGGGGAGGATTGATGGCGGTACGCAGCAAGGACATAAAGCCATCCTCGTCCCACCAGGTGTGCGCTACGTGGTCATAGATGGCGTTGTTGATGACAGGCATGACAGCTCCTTGGCAGCCGCAGGCGAGCGCCCGGTATGAGTGGCGCCACAAGAAATTTATTTAGCTAATTAGTTAAATGTAAGAATACAATGTGGCCATCCAATCCGCAAGCCTCACAGCAGGAGTCGTCCCATGAAAACCGCAGGCAACAAGCAGCAGGATGCATGGCTGGTATACGATGGGGAGTGCCCTGTCTGCACGGTCTACTGCCGCTATATCCGTATCCGCGAGACCGTCGGCACCTTACATCTGGTCGACGCCCGCCAGCCCGGCGAGCTGATGGACGAGATCACGGCGGCCGGGCTGGATATCGATCAGGGCATGGTGCTCAAGTTTCAGGATGCCATCTATTACGGTGCTGATGCCATCCATATGCTCACCCTGCTCAGCACACCAGCCGGCTTGTTCAATCGGCTCAACTACTATGTGTTTGGCCACCGCCTGGGCGCCAAGATCGCCTACCCCCTGGGCAAGGCCTTCCGCAACCTGGTGTTGAAGCTGCTGGGCATCCGCTATATCAACAATCTGGCCAGCCGGCCTTGATACTGGCCCCGCCGCGGGCCGACGCCGGAATGCGCCCTACCACGGCGCACGCTGCCACTGCGTCACATAGCAGTCGCCATCCAGGCACAGCATGGGGTCATGGTTCCTGGGGTGGTTGCGTTTTTCCAGCGGGTAGGTGGTGCTGCCGCCCTTGTGTGAATGGGCCGTCAGGCTATTGCCAGTGGCAGTCCAGCGGCCACTGTCGCTGCTGCTTGAGCTGGTGCCACCCCACATGCCGCCGCCGTAGGCATCCATGCTGCGCTCGCTGCTATAGCTGTAACTGCCATCGGGCCGCAGCTCAAAACAGGTCGAGCTTTGCGAGCCACCACCGCCACTGGCGCTGAAGTTACGCACCAGGCACCAACTGCCTACCAGCTCCTGCCGCAAGCCACCGGCCTGGGCCTGGGCGGCATTGCCACGCGGCGGCTTTTGCCCCGGCTTGACCCGTATCATGCTCAGCACGCCCGGTATATCCCCACCGGCAATCAGCAGTTGGCCACCCTGCAGCCGGAACTGATACGGCGTCACCTCGCCGTCCTCTTCAATCAGCAACACGCCACCCATCACCTGGTAGCGTATGGGCTTGCCATCCAGGCTGCCGCCCCCCTTGCCGTTCAGGCTCAGGCTCACTGCCTGCCCCGCCACCTCGCCGCCCCAGCTACCGGTCAGCACCTGTTCGGCGCGCAACGACAGGGTACAGCAGGCCAACATTAGGCAGATCAGCAGTCGGTGCATGGCAGTCTCCTTGGGGCAGCGTCCCTATAGCTTATGCAAGCCATGGCATCGCTTGCATTCAGGCGATGGCCGGTCGACACCCAAGCTGGAAACCCCGCTGCTCGCAGTCATCCCGTTCAAGCGGGCAGCAGCACCTCGGTATCAGCCTCGCCCACCACCACTCTGGGCACCGCCGCCAGCAGGGTACGGGTGTAGTCATGCCTAGGGCTCATCAGCAGGCTGGCACTCTCGCCGGTCTCGACTATACGGCCGGCCTGCATCACCGCAATCCGGTCGGCCAGGTATTCCACCACCCCGATATTGTGGGTAATAAACAGATAGGCGACCCCCAGCTGTTGCTGCAGCTCTTTCAGCAGGTTGAGTATCTGCGCCTGCACCGAGACATCCAGCGCCGAGGTAGGTTCGTCACAGACAATCAGGCTGGGTTCCACCGCCAGGGCACGGGCGATGGCGATGCGCTGGCGCTGGCCACCCGAGAACTCATGCGGAAAACGCGTCAATGCCGACTGCGGCAGGCTGACCTGCTCCAGCAAGGCATCCACACGGCGGCGGCGCTCGGCCAGGTCCAGCTCGGGCCGCAGCGACTGTATGCCCTCGGCCAGTATCTCGCCCACCCGCATGCGCGGATTGAGCGAGCCGAATGGGTCCTGGAAAATAATCTGCATCTGCCGCCGGGCGCGCTTCAGCTCCGCCTTGCCGGCCCGCATCAGGTCGATATCGCCCAGCATGGCCTGGCCATCGACCACAGCCGTGCCGCGCAGCAGCTGCAATATGGCCTTGCCCGTGGTGGTCTTGCCCGAACCCGACTCCCCCACCAGTGCCAGGGTCTCGCCCGGCCGCAGCGAGAACGACACCTCGTGCACCGCATCCACATGGCCGCTGACCCGTTGCAGCAAACCCGAGCGGATAGGAAACCGTACCCGCAGGTTTTCTACCGTCAGCAGCGCCTGGTCGCCCAGCTGCCTGGCCGCCCGGCCCTCGCCCATATCACGCAACGGGGGCCGCACCAGTGGCACGGCCGCTTCGGGCGCATAGGCAAAGCAGCGCACACTATGCCCGCCGCCCATTTCGTACATGGGGGGGATTTCGCCACGGCAGCGGGCCGTAGCCGAATAGCAGCGCGGGGCAAACCGGCAGCCCTCAAATGCCTGATAAAGCGGCGGCACACTGCCGGCAATGGCTTCCAGCAGGTGGCCGCGCTTGTCCACATCCGGCAAGGCGCCCAGCAAGCGGGTGGCATAGGGGTGCAGGGGCTTGGCGAAAAACGCCGCCTTGCTGCCCAACTCCACCAGCTCGCCCGCATACATGATGCCAACGCGATCGGCCACCTGCGAGACCACGCCCAGATCGTGGGTGATCAACAGCATGGCCATGCCGCGCTCGCGCTGCAGATCCAGCAGCAGATCCAGTATCTGCTTCTGCACCGTCACATCCAGCGCCGTGGTCGGTTCGTCGGCAATCAGCAGCGCCGGCTCGGTGGCCAGCGCCATGGCAATCATCACCCGCTGCTTCTGCCCGCCCGACAGCTGGAAGGGATAGCTGTCTATGCGCCGCTCCGGCTCGGCAATACCCACCCGCCGCAACCAGTCCAAGGCCTTGGCCCGCGCCGCCTCACCCCGCAGCTCGGTATGGGTGGTAATGGCCTCCACCAACTGCCGCCCCACCGACATCACGGCATTGAGGCTCGTGGCCGGCTCCTGGAAGATCATCGCGATGCGGCCACCGCGATACGCCCGCATCTCGCTTTCCGGCAGGTCTGCCAGGCTGGCGTCGTCCAGCCGCACATCACCGGCAGCGATGCAGGCATTGTCGGGCAGTAGCCGGCTGATGGACAGCGCCGTCACCGACTTGCCCGAGCCCGATTCCCCCACCAGGGCAAAGGTCTCGCCCGGCTGGATGGCAAGGCTGACGCCATCAACGGCCACCACGATGCCCTGGCTGGAGTGGATCTCGGTACGGAGTTGATCGAGTTGCAGCATGATGGACGACCTACTTGTGCGTGGCGCGAGGATCGAAGGCATCGCGGATGGCATCGGAGAACAGATTAGCCGACAGCACCAGCGAGAACATAAAGGTGAAGGCCGTCGCCAAGGTCCACCAGATGGTGGGTTCACGCGACAGCTCCAGCCTTGCGGTATTGATCAAGGTACCGAAGCTCTGCATGGACGGGTCCACCCCGATGCCAACATAGGACAGCACCGCCTCGGCCAGCACCAGGCCGGAGAAATTGATCACCATGCTGATCAGAATCAGGTGCATCACATTGGGCAGCAGGTGCACCGACAGTATCCGCCAGGTGCCTACCCCAAACGCCTGCGCCGCCTGGATGTACTCGGCCTCGCGCAGCTTGATCACCTCGCCCCGTATCAACCGGCACAGCTCGGTCCAACTGGTCATGCCCAGGATGATGCACAGAAAGAACAAGCGCGCATCGGTACGCTCGGCCGAGGTCGGGAACAGGTCTGGGTGGTTGTCGATGAACACCATCAGTATCAGCACCACGGCCGCGATCAGCAGCACATAGGGGATGGAGTTGATCACCGTGTAGACATACTGGATCGCCTCATCCACCCAGCCCCGGAGATAGCCGGCGCAGATGCCCAGGCCCACCGCGATGGGCATGGTCACCAGGGTGGACATGGTGCCGATGACCAGGGCCGTACGTATGCTCTTGAGCACCACATACAGCAGGTCGTTACCCACCCGGTCGGTGCCGAGCACATGGTAGGCCGTCGCCAGCATGGCCATGACGCCGGCCAGCACGGCCAGTACGGTCAGGGTCAGCAACACCGCACGCAGGGGGAAGCCCACCTGCCCGCGCCGCAAACTGCGCCAGGCTTGCCCCAGGCCCTGGCGCCGCTTGCGCGCCAGCAGCAGCACGGCCAATGCCGTAGCCGCAGCGGCCAACAGCAGGCCCAGCCCTACCCCAGCCACGGTGCGCAGCAGCACATCGGCCGCCCATTGCTGCTCGGGCTGGTCCAGATGGGCACCGCCATGCTGCAGGCGCAGGTAGGCCCGGGTGGCCTGCCCGTCTATCACCGTCGCCTCCTTCTCATAGCCCTGGTAGGCCAGCGGTGCCGAGTAGCTGCGTTCACGTCCCGTTTGCTGATGGTGCAGGATATCGTCCAGCACCGAGCGCGTCTCGGTGGCATAGGCATCGGCCTTGCCCGCGATGGCCGGGCGGTAGTGCAGCGAGTCGAGCAGGCCTATCACCAGAAAGACAGCCAGCACCGTGGCCGCCGAGGTGCCGGTGGCCGTATTGAAGGCCTTGCGCCAGGTCACCGCCAGATGCGGCTGGCGCATGACCTTCCAGCCGTAGGCCAGGGTGCCCAGCAGTACCAGCAGCACCACCCAGTCCGTCCACAGAACAACTATCTTCATCGCGGCATGCTCACTTCAGGCGCACCCGCGGATCAGACCAGGCATAGGCAAAGTCGGTCAGCAGGTAGGTAATGACATAGAGGAAAGACCCGAAGAACACCATGGCCCGGACGATGGAAAAATCCTGGCTGGTGATCCCGTCCACCGCAAAAGTGCCCAGGCCCGGTATGCCGAAGAAGGTCTCCAGCAGGATGGACCCGGCCAGCAGCGCCGGCAGCAGCAGACCTATCGAGGTAATGATGGGTATCAATGAATTGCGCAGCACATGGCGCCCCAGCACAGCCCATTCCGACACCCCCTTGGCGCGGGCGGTACGGACATAATCCTTGCCCAGCTCTTCTAGGAACAGCGTGCGATACAGACGGGTATCCGGCCCCAGGTGGGCAATCACCGATACCAGCACAGGCAGCAGCAGAAACTTGAACATGCCCGGCGGCGGGCTGAAGCCCGATACCGGCGTGATGACCATGAGCTTGGCGAACAGGTATTGGCCCATGATGATGAAGAACAGCGAAGAGGTGGACATCAACCCCACCAGCACCACCACCCCCCAGGTATCCAGCACCGTATGGCGGTAGAACACCAGCCCCAGCCCCAGGATGATGGACAGCGCCACCGAGATCAGCAGTATGGGTATCGCCAGCGCCAGGGTGGGGCCGATACGGTTGCCCAGCTCCCAACCTATATTGCGGTTCTCGTTGGTCTTGCCAAAATCCAGCCGCAGCAGCTTGGCCGAGCTCTCGAAGAACACTGTCTGGGTCAGCTTGCCCACCCCACCTGCCTGCGCGTTGAAATACAGCGGCTGGTCATAGCCGCGCTCGGCCTTCCAGCGCTCCACCGCCTCCTGCGCCACCCGCTTGCCGCCCAGTTGCAGGCGGGCCATGTCGTCCGGGGTATTTACCGAGAAGAACAGAAAGAAGGTCACCAGGTTGATACCGGCCAGCACCAGGATGGAATACAGGGTGCGGCGCACCAGATAGGTCATCATGCTTGCGCTCCCTTGCTGGCACGGCGGCCGCTGTTGATACGCAGGGTGCGCGCCGTGGCGCGCTCACGCCGGCGGTAGATGCGCCAGGCCGGCCACAGCAGCAGGCCCAGGGCCAGCATACCCACAGCCAGCGGCCATACCCGTGGCTGGTTCCATTGCGCGACCTTGCTGGCCCGCAACGCCCCATCCACCCGCATATATTTGACCTTGTCGTTGGCAATCGAGGTGGGCTTGGCGTTGTGCACCCACTGCTGGTACACCCCCAGCGAGCCAGGGAACAGCCCCCAGCTCCACGGTGCATCCCGCTGCACCATCGCCACCATCTGGTCTATCACCTGCTGCCGCTCGGCGTTGTCCGGCAGGTCGCGCATGCGGGTATAGAGCTTGTCGTATTCCGGGTTGGCATAGTTGGAGGCATTCTCACCCTCGAACTTCACCTTGGACTGCGTGCTGTTCAGCAGGAACAGATAATTCTCCGGGTCCGGGTAGTCCGAGAACCAGCCCCAGAAATACAGCTGAGCATTGCCCTTGCGCATGCGGTCCTGAAAGCGGTTGTAGTCCGATGCCCGTATCTCCAGCTGTATGCCCAGCTTCTGCATCTGCTTGACCTGCCAGTCCAGCCTGGCCTGGTAAGCCGGACCCACGCCGTTGGAGTCATAGAACAGCAGCAGCGGCTTGCCGCTCTTGGCGTCGCGCCCATCGGGATACCCCGCCTCGGCCAGCAGGCGCTTGGCGTCGGCCAGCGGGCGCCGCACAGCCTGTCCATCACGCCAGACATGGGTCACCGGGTTGATACCCGCCTCGCCGGTACGGTAGCCGAACAAGCCCGGTGGAATCGGCCCCATGGCCGGCACCGACGGCCCATAGGTATCAAAGAAGATGGCGTTGTGCTCTTCCCAGTCGGTGGCAATGGCAATGGCCTGGCGCAACTTGCGGTGCCGCTCGGCTTCCTCCGGGTTCTTGCCGCCGCCCACTACCGGGTCCAGCCAGTTGAAGCCCATATACCAGCTGGTCGGTTCTATGGTCGGCTCCAGCTTCACCCCATGCTCACGCAGCACCTGCCAGCGGCCGGTCTGGTCCATGGCTTCCTTGAGGAAGACAAAACCCACATCGATGCGGCTGAGATCGGGCACATCGTAATAGCCCTGCATGAACTTGGCCTGCTCGGGTTCAGACTCCTTCTCCTGCAGGAACACCAGCTTGTCGAGGAAGGGCAGCCGCTTGCCCGCATCGGCCAGCAGTCCCTGCGCCTTGTCTTCCGGCGATCCCTCGCTGGGGTAGCGCATATCGCGGTAGTTGGGGTTGCGCACCATCACATAGCGGCTGGCGCTTTGCTCGGTCAGCATAAAGGCCCCCGTACCCACCGGCCAGGTATTCAATGACAGCGAATTCTCCGCCATGCCGCGCTGGGCGTAGAAGCGGTCGGCCTCCCAGGGGATGGGCACAAAGAAGGTCATGGCCATCCAGTACTTGAACTGCGGGTACTTGCCGGCAATGCGTATCTCCAGCGTACGCGCATCCAGCGCACGGGCACCTTCCAGCTTAACCTGGCGCAGATCGCGCCAGGGCAGGTAGCGGTCACGCGGGTCACGTTGCTGCAATTGGGCATTGCGCTCGGCCTTGAGCTGCTCGCCCAGATCCTGCAGGCCGACTATGTACTGGTTGAGCAGGTTATAGATGGGCGACGGCGTAGGCACATAGGGGCTGGCCAGGCGCTTGATCTGGTAAACGTAATCTTCCGCCGTTACTTCACGGCTGCTGCTGGCCGCCTGCGTCAGCGGAAAATCCCAGATGCTGTATTTGCCAGCCAGCTGGGCTGGTTTGAGGTCGTGATACAGCAATTGCCCGGCAGCATCGCGGGCCAGCGCCGGATGGGGCTGGTAGCGTATGCCAGGCTGTAGCTTGATGGTGTAGATGCTGGTAGCGATCTGCTCGCTGGGCGCATCGTCAGGCAGGGTATTGCCGGCCTTGTCGTAATAGCGCGGTACCGGCACCTCAGTGGCGGTCAGCCCCTCCAGCGTATAGGGCCGCTTGAGGTAGTGGTAATGCAGCAGCGGCTCGTAGGTCTGGTAGGTCCAGGGGGTTTCGTTCAGGTTATAGGAGCTGACCGGGTCCAGAAACTTGGGCCGCTCCTGGAACGAGCTGAACATCACATCGCCGGTCAGGTCGGCCTGGCTATGCGGCTGGTTGGCCACTTCGCAGCCCCCCAACAGCAGCAGCGCGGGGGTCGCCACCAGCAGCAGCGAGCGCCGCAGCGCGCGTAGCGACAAGGAATAAGGCTGGAGTACAGGCATGGCACGACCCGCAGACAAAGGCGCCCCCAAGGGAGCGAAGGCCGCGATCATGCCATGCCGGCTTGCCTGACTGCCAAGCGCAGCCAGGCCACTGTGGTCTTTTCGCCAGTGCAAGAAAGTCACCCCGCGCGACAGTGCCGGGGCGACTTCAAGGCGCAATCAGGCCAGTACCAGCACCGCGTCGGCCTCGACCTGGCCACCCTTGGGCAGTGCCGCGGCCTGGATGGCGGCGCGGGCGGGGTAAGGGGCATCAAAATACTGGCCCATGATCTCGTTGAGCTTGCCGAAATTGGCCAGGTCAGTCACGAACACGCCCAGCTTGACGATGTCCTTGAGGTCGCCGCCGGCCGCCTGGGCCACCGCACGCAGGTTCTTGAACATCAGGTGGGCCTGCGCCTCAAAGCCCTCGGCCAGCTCGCCGGTCACCGGGTCGAGGCCCAACTGGCCCGACAGGTAAACAGTGTTGCCCACCTTCACAGCCTGCGAATAAGTACCGACAGCCTTGGGTGCGTGGTCGCTATGGACGATTTCTTTGCTCATGGTGTATTCCTTGGGTAAACGACGCGACGGGGAACCGGCGGGCAGCATGAACAACGCGGCCTCGTGCGACATAGTTGAATATATTGGGGAGGAAGCTGGAAGCCCTGCTCACACCCTCCTTCCAGCACGCGCCGGGACGAGGGCGGAACTAGCCCACAAGGTGAGGTGCATTGCCGCTCAGCGCCACCACCAAGGCTGCCATCTTGCCTTGCTACGGCAGACTTTCCAAGCCATACCGCTTGCGTAGCGCCCTATCCTCGGCACTACCACGAAAAGCCCTGAAGGCCGCGTCAAAGCGAGCCACCCATTCCGGGGTAACGGTCTTGCGCGAGAACATCACATAAAAGCGGATAGGCTGGTTCATCACATCGGCGGTGACCAATTGCTCACGCCAACCTTGCTTGGCGGCCAGGTGCAGCCCCACCTGCCGCTCCTCGATCACATAGTCCACCTGGCCGGCCAGTAACCGACGGAAATTGCTGAACTGATCGTAGGACACCACCGACTTGCCCTGGCTACCCAGAAATGCCTCGATCTCCGGCGAATAGCTCCAGCCATGCACCAAGCCGGCCCGCAAACCCTTGAAATCCTCTTTCTTCTGCAGTCGCAAGCCATCGCTGCGGCGGCTGAAAGCCGTCCAGCGGGTCTCGGTAAAAGGCTCGGCCGAAAAGTGTACATAGGCCTCCCGGTTGTCCACCTTGCCGCCATTGACCGCCACATCGGCCTCCCCCGCCTCCAGCATGGCCAGCAAGCGCTTCCAGGGCACGGCCCGGTCGGGGTGAACCAGCACCACCTCCATCTGCCGCAGCACGGCCTCCAACCTGGCCACGCTGTAGCCATCGGCCTTGCCCTTGTCCGCGTACTCATACGGCGGCCAGTCATCCGTCACCAGCCGCAGTTTCAGCGGCTCGGCCGCCAGTGGCAGGCAGGCAAGCAGGATCAGCAAGGCACGCAGCAGCACGGCAGGCTCCTGTCTCCCGGCTCAACGGTCGGGCAAAAAGGCTTCCATCAATCGATTCAGGTGGCGCCTACCCAGCTCGCTGGGCGCCAGCCGGGTAGGGTCGGCATCCAGCAAACCCTGCTCATGCACCCGCGCCAGGGTGCGCGCAATACCTGCCAGCGGCAGGCCGGTACGTTCACTATAGAGGGTAGCTGCCACGCCTTCGCTCAAACGCAAGGCATTGAGCATGAATTCGAACGGCAGGTCCTGGTGGTCCACCAGCTCTTCGGTCTGCACCGCATTGCCCGCCGCCACCGCCTTCAGATAAGCCGCCGGCTGCTTATAGCGCGCCTGGCGCAGGATGCGGTCATGGAAGCTGAGCTTGCCATGGGCGCCTGCCCCTATGCCCAGGTAATCGCCGAACTGCCAGTAATTAACGTTATGCCGCGCCCGGTGGCCGGGCAGCGCATAGGCACTGGTCTCATAGTGATCAAACCCCGCGCTCGCCAACCGCGCGGCGATCACATCGTGCATCTCGGCAGCCGTATCGTCATCCGGCAGGCTGGGCGGATAGCGGTAGAAATAGGTATTGGGCTCCAGCGTCAGGTGGTAGCAGCTCAGGTGGGTGGGCGAGAACGACAAGGCCGTTTCCACATCTGCCAGCGCCTGCGCCACGGTCTGGCCAGGCAGGGCAAACATCAGGTCCAGATTGAAGGTGTCAAAGGTCTCGCGCGCCAGCGCCGCTGCCCGCCTGGCCTCATCGCCATCGTGTATGCGGCCTATGGCGGTCAGATGGGTCGGATCAAAACTCTGTATGCCGATGGAGAGGCGATTGATCCCTGCCGCCCGGTAGCCCTTGAACTTGTCTGCCTCCACCGTACCGGGGTTGGCCTCCAGCGTGATCTCGGCATCAGGCAGCAGCTTGGTGCGCGCCCGTATGCCGGCCAGCAGGTTGTCCATGGCTTCGGCCGAAAACAGGCTGGGCGTGCCCCCGCCCATGAAGATGGTGTGTATGGGCCGCCCCCAGATCAGTGGCAGGCTGTGCTCCAGGTCGGTCAGCAGTGCCGCTATATAGCCCGCCTCGTCCATCCCCCCCTTGGCTTCATGCGAATTGAAGTCGCAATACGGGCACTTGCGCACACACCAGGGGAAGTGGATATACAACGACAGCGGCGGTAAAGCCTGCAAGGCCCAGCCCGCAGCCGGGGCCGCCACGGCGGCCGCCGGGCCAGGATGGGGGTGGATAGGGATGATCATGACTTGCGGTAGGGGTTGACCAGCGCATCCACCATGCGGTGCAGGGCCTCGCGCATCTGCGCTTCCGAGACCTCCATCAACAGGCCATCCTCGAACGCGTCCTGGGTCATCTGCTGTATCTCGCCCAGGTTTTCTTCCATTACCTTGACCTTCTCGAAGCAGCTCACCACCGCCCCATCATCCTTCAGCCACTTGGGCCATGGGCTCGTCATAGTGCGTCCTTTGCCAGCTTGTCCAGCAAGGCAGCCAGGGCCTGGCCGCGATGGCTGATGGGGTTCTTCTCTTCCGGCGTCAGCTCAGCCACGGTCTTGCCCAGTGCCGGCACCCAGAAATGCGGATCGTAGCCAAAGCCCCCCTCGCCGCGCGGTTCAGCCAGCAGTTCGCCATCAAACCGGCCTTCGGCAATCAGGGGTCGGGGGTCATCCACCGTGCGTACCAGCACCAGCACCGCATAGTAAAAAGCCCGGCGGTCGGCCTGGCCGGCCATATCGGCCACCAGCTTCTGGTTGTTGCGCGCATCCGATTTTGGCTCGCCGCCATAGCGGGCCGAATACACCCCAGGCGCACCGCCCAGGGCCGGCACGCAGATGCCGGAATCATCGGCCAGCGCCGGCAAGCCGGTGGCCGCCGCCGCATGGCGCGCCTTGGCCAGGGCATTTTCGACAAAGGTGGCGTGCGGCTCTTCGGCTTCGCCCACCCCCAGCTGTCCCTGCGGTATTACCTCGATGGCCAGAGCCCCCAGCAAGCGCTGGAACTCCTTCAATTTTCCGGCATTGTTGCTGGCGAGTACGAGCTTCTTCATGCGCAACCTGCTTGCAGTACGGTATTAAAGGGATTCAATGGCCAGTCGCCAGCAAGGCACGCAAAGCCTTGGCGAACTGCGCTGGCTGCGGCAAGCACAGCCAGATGGTGCGGCCATCACGGGTTTGCAGCTTTACGCCCTGATTCAGGTCGGGCGTGAAATTGCCGCCATGGCGCTCTTCCGAGCCTTCCCTGCGCACTGGCCGGGTCGGCTTGTCCGGCAGGGCCGCCACTTCCACCGCCGCAATATCAGCCAGCGCCAGACGTTGTACCGGCCCGTGGTTCAACTGCCCCCAACGCCAGCACAGCGCCTCGCCCTCACACCAGGTCTTGTAGGCCAGGTAGGGCAGCAGCAGCCAGGTCAGCACCAGCGCCAGCAGCACGTAGCCCAGCTGCACCGGGCTGGCCACGCCCATGCTGCGCAGCACCCACAGCCCCAGGGTCAGCAGCACCAGGGCCAGCAAGGCCGGCGGCCAGATCGACCATTGCTGCAAGGCCTTGTCCTGTTTCTTTGTCTTGTCCATGTAACCGTCTTCTCAGTATTTCTTCTTCAATGTCATGCGCTGGCCATCGTTCTGCATATGAAACTGCCCCAGCACACTCATACCTATCAACGCCACTTCCGGGTAGGCGCCATCGGTCACCACCGCGTCCACATTGTAGAGCTGCACCCCCTCGATACGCAGGCTGGGCACCTTGGTACGCCAGCCGTTCTGCACGCCCTGGGCCGTGCGCAGCATGATGGGCTGGTTACGCTCGAAGCGCAGCCCCATGGCCTTGGCCTGGTTGCCCGATAGCGACAACAAGGAAGCTCCGGTATCGATCAGCCCCCTGACGCCACCGCCACCCAGGCTGATCTGGGCCATGAAGTGGCCACCGCCGACATCGAACACGGTAAAGCTATTGGTCTGGGCCTGCTCCGCCTGGCTGCCGCCGGCATAGAACTCCTGGCCCAGGCGCACATTCTGGCGCTTGCCCTCCACTTCCAGCACCGCGCTGTCCTCGCCCACCGATATCAGCTTGATACCCTCGCGCTGCTGCCCCACGCTCAGGGTCAAGGGCTTGCCGCCCAAAGACAGCGACACCTTGTTGCCCATGGTAGCTAGCAGCACCGGCGATGCCGCCCAGCTGGTGCCTACCAGACACAAGGCCAGTACCAGCGGTAACAGGGTCTTCCGTAACATGCGCTGCTCCATCGCTAAGCCACCACCGGTTCCACTTCCGCCAGGGCCGCCTCAATCAACTCCGGCCCAGCCCCATTCAATACCTTGCTGTCACTGAGCATGCGCCGCCAGTTACGCGCACCGGGCCGCCCCTGGAACAAGCCCAGCACATGCCGCACGATATGCTTGGGCTGGCTGCGCCCAGCCGCCATGCGCTCGGCAATATAGGGCATCAGGGCACGGGCCACCTCGGCCCGGCTCGCCACCGCCCGCTCATCGCCGTAATAGCGGGCATCCACCTCGGCAAACTGATAGGGGTCGTGGTAAGCCATGCGGCCTATCATCACCCCATCCACATGCTGCAGCTGCTCATCCACCGCCTGCCAGTTGTCCAGGCCGCCGTTGATGATGATCTCCAACTGCGGAAAATCCCGCTTGAGCCTGTGCACATAGTCATACTTCAAGGGCGGCACCTCACGGTTCTCCTTGGGGCTCAGGCCCTTCAGTATGGCGTTGCGGGCATGCGCGATGAACACCTCACAGCCGGCCTCCGCCACCGTCCCGACAAAGTCGCGCAGATACTCGTAGTGCTCCACTTCGTTGATGCCGATACGGTGCTTGACCGTCACCGGAATACTCACCGCATCCCGCATGGCCTTGACGCAATCGGCCACCAGCTGCGGCTCCTCCATCAAGCAGGCACCAAACGCCCCAGACTGCACCCGCTCGCTGGGGCAGCCCACATTGATATTGACCTCGTCATAGCCCCACTGCTGAGCCAACCGGGCACAGGCCGCCAGATCAGCCGGCTCCGAGCCCCCCAACTGCAAGGCCACCGGGTGCTCCGCCTCGCTGAAATCCAGAAACCGCGCCTTGTCCCCATGCAAGATGGCGCCCGTGGTCACCATCTCGGTATAGAGAAAGGTGTGGCGGGTGATCTGGCGCAAGAAAAATCGATAATGCCGATCCGTCCAGTCGAGCATAGGGGCCAGACAGATGCGCCTGGCAGGGATAGGCGCCGCAACAGCGGGGGATATTACGTTAAGCATGAAGTTCAACTATCTGATTTCTATGAAAGTACTGCCCCCGTAGCCGTGAGCGCAAGCCGGCGAATGTGCTGCGCAGGCTTGCTACCCACGGAGGGCTTGGCGGCCTCCAGCCGGGCTCAACCAGCCAAGGCCGCTTTCTGGGCGGTAATCAGTTGCGCAATACCAGCGTCCGCCAGATTCACCAGCGCATTCATTTCATCGCGGCTGAAAGGCGTGCCTTCGGCAGTGCCCTGCAGTTCGACAAAACCGCCAGCCGCCGTCATCACCACATTCATGTCGGTATCGCAGTCGCTGTCTTCCAGATAGTCCAGATCCAGCACCGGCACACCCTGGTATATGCCCACCGAGACGGCTGCCACATGCTGGCGGATAGGATTGCTGCCCAGCTTGCCGGCCGCCATCAGGCTGGTGATGGCATCCTGCAGGGCCACGAAGGCACCGGTAATGCTGGCACAGCGTGTGCCGCCGTCGGCCTGTATCACGTCGCAGTCTATGCTGATCTGGCGCTCGCCCAGGACCTTCATGTCCACCACGGCCCGCAGGCTGCGGCCTATCAGGCGCTGTATTTCCTGGGTACGGCCGCTCTGCTTGCCACTGGCCGCCTCACGCTTCATGCGGCTATGGGTGGAACGGGGCAGCATGCCGTACTCGGCGGTCACCCAGCCTTCGCCCTTGCCTTTCAGAAAAGGCGGCACGCTTTCTTCTACCGACGCAGTGCAGATGACCTTGGTGCCGCCCATCTCGATCAGCACCGAACCTTCGGCATGGCGGGTGTAGTGACGGGTGATGCGGACATCGCGAAGCTGGTTGGGTTGGCGGCCAGAGGGGCGCATGTCATACCTCATTGAATATCAAGGCAGAAATTATACCCCAAGCGTCAAGCCCTCACGGTGGCAAGGCAGCGCCCTGGCGCCGTTGCCCTGTCACCTAATCAGCGCGGTGTATGGGCAGCAGTACCACCCGGATGCCGGCCAGCCTGTCATGCAGGCATTGCTGCTCGCGATCTACCAGCGCCCACAGCCAGGGCAGCGCCATCCAGACCAGGCCCGGCCATAGCAGCCACTTCATGTCCGGCACGTGCTTGGTATAGGCCCACAGCGGTATCAGCGGTGCGTAGACCAGCAGGCACAGGGCAAACCGCAGGCTGACCTGCCACAGGCTGGGTAGCTGGTTGGCGCGGTTGCGCAGTTGCAGCCGCCAGGTCTTCATGGCCAGTGTCTGGCCCGAGCGGCGCCAGCACCAGGCAAAGTAGCCGTACAGCACCAGAATCAGAAAGGCGAACTGGGCCGGCGTGCCCGCCAGCCGGCTGAACATCAACTGGAACAGCATGCCGGCGACCAGAATCACGGCCAGCAGCAGCAGGCTCTCATAGCAAAGCGAGACAAGGCGCCGCCAACGGGGGGCAAGAGGGTGTTCTACCGACATGGTGCAACCTGCATGCAAGACAAGCCCGCCAAGATACGGCGCAAGCCCAGATAAAACAAGCAGCGGCCCGGATCAGTTGGCCGCCTGCACCTGCTTGAGCTTTTCCTTTACCTGCTCGCGCTGGGGCGAGGGCAGGCGCTGCACCTTCTTGTAGTTGTCACGCGCCCGATTGCGTTCGGCCGGGCTCAGGCTGGCCCAATGGCGTATGCGGGCGTCAATGCGGCTGCGCTCGGCCGCGCTATGGTGGGGATATTGCTCGGCCAGGGCCAGCAGATGCTGCCGCTGGCCGGCGCTATAGCTACCCCACTCCGCCGCCAGCGGCGCCAGCACCGCCTGCTGGGCCGGCGCCAGGGCCGCCCAATCCGCCGGGGGCGCTGCCGCCACGGCCGTGGCGGTACAGAACAGCAGCAGGGGCAACACTAGGCGCATCATGAGGCCTCCCTGGCCAGGTGCTCCACTGAGTCGGACAACCACACTTCCATGGGCACCTCGTCGGCCAGCAGCTGGGCATCGATATCGTCGTCGATCAAACCCGCATTGCCTTGCTGCCACCAGAACAGGCCCACGCCCAGGCACAAGGCCAGCCAGGCCGCCTGGCCCAAGCGTCGGCCAGCCACCGGGTGCAGCCCCAGCCAGCGCACTAGGCCCATGCACCAGCCCGATGGGCCGGTCTGCTGCCGTGCAAGTGCTGCCTGCCGCGCCTGGGCCAGCCTGTGCTGCTGCCGCAGCGACAGCGGCTGCGCAGCCAGTTGGCTGGCGGCGGCCTTGCCGAAGGTGTCTTCCTCCCACTGCGACTTGCTCATGGCTCCACCCCTCTCTCTCGCAGCCAGTCTGCCAGGCTGTGGCATGCCCGCGAGCAATGCGTCTTGACGCTGCCTTCCGAGCAGCCCATGGCCGCCGCCGTGTCGGCCACGTCCATCTCTTCCAGATAACGCAGCAGGAAGGCCTGCCGTTGACGCAAGGGCAAATGTGCCAGACCGTCCTCCAGCAAGGCCAGCATCTGGCGACGTCCCCATTGCACATCGGGCTGCTGCAAGGCTTCGCAGCCAGGCTCCACGACCAGGGTGTCCAACGGGTCCGGCTCAGCATCGTCGTCCTCGCCCTGGCGTAGGTGCAGGGCAGACAGCAGGCCCACCCACAGGTTGCGCACCTTGCTGCGACGATAATAGTCCCGAATTGCGTTCTGCAATATCCGTTGAAACAGCAAGGGCCATTCCTCAGCCGGCTGGCCGGCATAGCGCTCCACCAGTTTGAGCATGGCATCTTGCACCAAGTCCAGCGCAGCATCCTCGTTCTGCACGGCAAACATGGCCTGCCGGAAGGCGCGGTGCTCGGCAGCAGCAAGGAAATCGGCAATGGAGGACGGAGTGGGCACAGCGCAGGGTAAACAAGAGGCGGGGGCGCGATGATAGCAGTGACGTGCGCGGAAGTCGTTTTGCAAACAGCGGTTTAGCATCGCCCATGTTGCATTGCGGCACTTGACCTGCCCCGGTCAGGTCGGCTATGGTCACACCCATCCTCTCCGCCACGGACGGTGCCGCTTGCAACTCGCTTGCCGGCACCACATCGGCAGCAAGTCTCGATGGTCACCCGCCAGCCACAAGCCAGCGCGCGGTGACAGCCCGGTTGGTTCTGGTGCGTAGCCATTACGTGCCCGTGATATACAAAAGCTTTATCGGCTTTTCTGCTGCATTGGTTGCAGATCTTGGTTGTCGTTGCAAGTTGGCTTGAGTCGGCAGATGCCGATTCGCAGTCGCCCCGGTAACGGTGCGTTGGTCTGGCGTCTTTTCCAAGGCGTCGGGTGCGCGTACCCACCCGCACAGCAGTGCGGGCCAGTCTCCGGGTAGGGCTGTCTGCCACACGTCGCCTCGGTCTGTTTTAGTGTCCCCTTTACCAAGGAAGACATCATGGAAATATCCGGTGCGGAAATCGTCATCCGTTGTTTGCAGGAAGAAGGCGTTGAATTCGTCTTCGGCTACCCGGGTGGCGCTGTCCTCGAAATCTACGACGCAATCTTCAAGCAAGACAAATTCAAGCACGTGCTGGTGCGCCACGAGCAAGGTGCCGTGCACGCCGCCGATGGCTACTCGCGCTCCTCGCACAAGGTCGGGGTCGCGCTGGTCACCTCCGGCCCCGGTGCCACCAATGCCATTACCGGCATTGCCACGGCCTACCTAGATTCCATCCCCATGGTGGTGATCTCGGGCCAAGTGCCCACGCCCGCCATTGGTCTCGACGCCTTCCAGGAAGTCGACATGGTCGGCATCACCCGGCCCTGCGTGAAGCACAACATCCTGGTCAAGGATGTGCGCGACATCGCCAGCGCCATGAAGAAGGCTTTCCATATCGCCACCACCGGCCGCCCCGGCCCTGTCGTGGTCGATATCCCCAAGGACATCACCCTGGCCCGCGCGGAGTTCCACTACCCGCAATCGGTCAGCCTGCGTTCCTACAACCCGCCTGCCAAGGGCCACCCAGGCCAGATCAAGAAGGCCGTCAATCTGTTGAGCGACGCCAAGCGGCCACTGATCTACATCGGCGGCGGTGCCGTGCTGTCCAATGCCTCCAACCAGGTCACCGAACTGGTCAAGATGCTGGGCGTGCCCGCCACCAACACCCTGATGGCCCTGGGCGCCTTCTCCGGCTCCGATCCGCAAAACCTGGGCATGCTGGGCATGCACGGCCTGTACGAAGCCAATATGGCCATGCAGCACTGCGACGTGCTGATCGCCATCGGCGCCCGCTTTGACGATCGCGTCATCTCGGTGCCCTCGCACTTCCTCAGCTCGCCCAAGAAGATCGTCCATATCGACATCGACCCCTCCTCCATCGCCAAGCGCGTGAAGGTGGACATCCCCATTGTCGGCAATGTGCGCGATGTGCTGGACGAGATGCTGGCCCTGCTGCGGCAGACCGGCGCCCGCCCCAATGCCGAGCACCTGGCCAACTGGTGGAAGCAGCTGGAGGAATGGCGCAGCCACAACTGCCTCAAGTTCGACGCCAGCAGCGACATCATCAAGCCGCAGTTCGTGGTGCAGACCCTGTACGAGATCACCGGCGGCGATGCCTTCGTCACCTCCGATGTGGGCCAGCACCAGATGTGGGCAGCGCAATACTACAAGTTCAACAAGCCGCGCCGCTGGATCAACTCCGGCGGCCTGGGCACCATGGGCTTTGGCCTGCCTGCCGCCATGGGCGTGCAGCTGGCCAATCCCGATGCCACCGTGGCCTGCATTACTGGTGAAGCCTCCATCCAGATGAACATCCAGGAGCTTTCCACCTGCAAGCAGTACCACACCCCGGTGAAGGTGATTAACCTGAACAACCGCTACCTGGGCATGGTGCGGCAATGGCAGGAGTTCTTCTACGGCAACCGCTATTCCGAATCCTATATGGATGCGCTGCCCGATTTCGTGAAGCTGGCCGAAGCCTATGGCCATGTCGGCATGAAGATCGAGCGCCCGGCCGATGTGGAACCCGCCCTGCGCGAGGCCATGAAGCTGAAGGAGCGGCTGGTGTTCATGGACTTCATCACCGACCAGACCGAGAACGTCTTCCCCATGGTGCAGAACAACCGCGGCCTGAGCCAGATGGATCTGCCGCCGCATATGCGCCACCTGCAACAAGGCACCGTCGCAAAAGAGCGCGACTACGGCAACCTGAGCTGAGGAGGAGAGACCCATGCGACATATTCTTTCCATCCTGCTGGAAAACGAAGCCGGTGCCCTGAGCCGGGTAGTGGGCCTGTTCTCGGCCCGTGGCTACAACATCGATTCGCTCACGGTATCCACCACCGAAGACGCCACCCTGTCGCGGATGACTATCGTCACCAGCGGCTCCGATGACGTCATCGAGCAGATCACCAAGCAGCTCAACAAGCTGATCGAGGTGGTCAAGGTCATCGACCTGAACGAGTCGGACCATGTCGAACGCGAGCTGATGCTGATCAAGGTCCGCTCCACCGGCAAGGACCGCGAAGAGATGAAACGGATGGCCGACATCTTCCGTGGCCGCATCCTCGACGTGACCGAAAAGACCTACACCATCGAGCTGACCGGCGAGAGCTCCAAACTGGACGCCTTTATCGAGGCGGTGGACCGCACCCTCATCCTCGAAACCGTACGGACCGGTGCCTCTGGCATAGGCCGTGGCGAACGCATACTGAAAATTTGATCGTGCGGGGCACCACACGCGGGCAGACACCCGCCGCCCCGGCACCTCTCACACCCAACAAGGAGTTACCGCAATGAAGGTTTTCTACGACAAAGACGCCGACCTCTCCCTGATCAAGGGCAAGCAAGTCACCATCGTGGGCTACGGCTCGCAAGGCCACGCCCATGCGCTGAACCTGAAGGACAGCGGTGTGAACGTGACCATAGGCCTGCGCAAGGGCGGTGCATCGTGGAGCAAGGCCGAGAATGCCGGCCTGTCGGTCAAGGAAGTCGCCGAGGCCGTGAAGGGCGCCGACGTGGTCATGATACTGCTGCCGGACGAGAGCCAGCCTGAAGTCTACAAGCGCGATATCGAACCCAACATCAAGCAAGGCGCCTCGCTGGCCTTCGCCCATGGCTTCAATATCCACTACAACCAGATCGTGCCGCGCGCCGACCTGGACGTCATCATGGTCGCCCCCAAGGGCCCAGGCCACACCGTGCGCTCCGAATACAAGCGCGGCGGCGGCGTGCCCTCGCTGATCGCCGTGTACCAGGACACCAGCGGCCGCGCCCGTGACGTGGCCCTGTCCTACGCTGCTGCCAATGGCGGCACCAAGGGCGGCGTGATCGAAACCAACTTCCGCGAAGAAACCGAGACCGACCTGTTCGGCGAGCAGGCCGTACTCTGCGGTGGTGCAGTCGAGCTGGTGAAGATGGGCTTCGAAACCCTCACCGAAGCCGGCTACGCCCCGGAAATGGCCTACTTCGAGTGCCTGCACGAACTCAAGCTCATCGTCGACCTGATGTACGAAGGCGGCATCGCCAACATGAACTACTCGATCTCCAACAATGCCGAGTACGGTGAATACGTCACCGGCACCGAGGTGATCAACGAGCAGTCACGCGCCGCCATGCGCAACGCCCTCAAGCGCATACAGACCGGCGAATACGCCAAGCGCTTCATCCTCGAAGGCAAGACCAACTACCCCGAGATGACCGCCCGCCGCCGCCTCAACGCCGCCCACCCCATCGAAGTCGTGGGCGAGCAACTGCGCGACATGATGCCGTGGATCAAGGCCAACAAGCTGGTCGACCAGAGCAAGAACTAAGCACTACCCTGGGGTGGGGTAAACCCACCCCAAGCGCAGCACCCAAGGCCGGCATTGCCGGCCTTTTGCATGGCGCGCGCCAGCGCCAAGCACACCGGCACCTATTGCGCTTACGCCCGTGGTGGCGATCTGTATGCTCTCGCCACGCCAACTGCGCCATGAGCACACAGCAAGCCATCGAATACAGCGGCTCACTGCGCTTCCGCGAACTGCCAGCTATCCGCCATCCCGGACTGGCCGCCACCTGGGAGTAGGACGGCAACAGCCATACCGCCAGGGCTTGGCAGAACTGGATCACCCCGAGACATTCGTCCACACCGAGTCCCCTACCCTGCTGGAAACCGTCAGCCTGATTTTCAACAGCTGCATATTCCTCCTGGCCGGCCGCACCTTCCAGCCTGGTGAATCGCCGTCCTGCGGAGTATTACCTGCACCATAGCCGCTGCGGACTTCAACGGCGCACCGGCTTGCAGCTTGCTGCCGCAGTAAATCATTACGCTACATGGGCCCGGCCGCCGCACACGCTCAGACCACCATGAATAGCAGGCCCTCCATCTGAACAGGCTTCTCGCTATACCGTACCGAACTCTTGCCCAAAGTACATGTAAAAAGGGGCACCCTGAGGTGCCCCTGCTTTCCTGCGTATCTATACCGTAGATCAATCCGGTATCAGTTCACGCCAGCTGGTCTTGCTCTGCAAACTCACATCGGCATTTTCCAGGCCAACGTTAGTGATACTGCCCTTCACGTCCGCAGTTTGCAGCACGATTTTACCACCCTTCAACTGTACCAAGCGCGGGCTGGCTGCGGCCCCTGTCATCAGCTCAATGTAGGCAACTCTACTGCCACCACTATTCTGCAGGAACGAACGGCCTTCTTTACCCGCAAGATAGGAACGGGCATAAACACGTGCGATGTTGCCGGGCGTGCACAGATCCTTAGTTGGGACGGTAGAAGCAAAAATCACCTGGCCCAGCGCAGCCGATGGCTGTAGCACCACGCGCTCAGCCAACCGATTCGCAGGTGAGGCCGCCTCGAAAGGCGCCAGATCCATATACCAGCCACGCTTGTCAGACGGCATCACCACTTCATCTGTGCCTGCGCGATTAACCGCTACCATTTTGTCGCGCTTCACGGGCAGCTCAGCACCTGTAAGTGGCGCCAGTGCTTTGCCATCACGGATGGCGTACATGCTCTGTACCTGGCTAGCCTGTGGCACCAGATCATCCCGATCCAACTTGCTCTGGTCCAGCCCCGTACCGATAAAGATCCAGCGAGCATCAGCAGCCGAGTCCCAAGCAATGGCCGGATTGACTGTCACCGGTTGACGCGTGGTGCCATAAACCCCCGTAGGCGCGGTATTGCGGTCCAGTTCCGCCAGTTTCACAATCTTCCAGTTGTTCATATTGTCGTCTGACACATCCATGCGCCAGACATTGCCTTGCATGTCCGCCGCATAGATGGACCACAGGCGCTCCTCATCAGCACTGGTCACAAACGTAGCGAGACTGCCTAGGTTCAATGGATTACCCGGGCCAATACCAGGCACGGCAAAGCAGGAGTTGTCGCCGCAACCAGTAGCCGAAATGGTGAACTTCTTTATTACTGCACCTGTCTTGGCATTCAGTATCCAGATTGCACCATTGCCAGTGCTGTTGTTGTAGCCTGACGGCACGATCACCACCCAGCCTTGATTCTTGAGCCAGGAGACGGTTGCCTGCCCAAAGCTGTAGCCCATATCGGCGTCACCCTTGAACTCCCACAGGAATTTGCTGGCCGCCTCTGCCTCAGTGGTCACTGCACCGCCATTGGTGACGTCCAGCGCAAAATAACCCCTGCCCCCCTTGTTCAGACCACTGATCAGGATACTGCGCCAATCCTTGGCTCCCTTGACGCCACCTGTATGACCCAGGTCCGCATCGAAGACGGTCGGTGTCGCATCATTCAGATAATGCTTACGGAAAGGTGGCGTACCGCCTTCCACATAAGCGTAGCTTTGCAAGCCGTTCTTACGACCGTCCTCATCCGTGCCGCTATGCATCAGCAAGCCAGGAATATATGCCCAGAGTTCTTTGCCTGAATCCGCAGTTGCAACCCGCGAGATACCACTGCCCGCCGAGGTAGCATCAAAGGCATGCAGCATGCCATCGTTGCTGTTCACATAAACGACAGGCTTACGATTCTTGACCAGCGCCACAAAATCATTGTAACCCTCGTGGTAGTCCTCGCTATAACGCGATGTCGCTTTACCCAACACGATAGGCCGGGAATTGATGATATCCCCCAGAATACCAATGGTCGGATCGCCGTCCAGGTCATCGCCACGTGGGCGGAACAACTTGCTGCCGGCACTACCTTCGTTACTCTTGTCGCCGCGTAGGTAATTCAGCAGCTTCTCGCCATATGCCGCATCCTTACCATCAGCCAGCACGTTTTGATGTGCAATAGGCAAACTAGCCCACCGGAAGGGAACCGCCCCACCAGCGCCATTGCCCACTGCAATACGACGTCGCGTACTCCAGCCCGTGCCGCCATCCGCCAGCACGGCAGCATCCAATATGTTGTGTGCACGCCATATCGGCGGCGTGGTAAGTAGATCACCAGTATCTGGATTAATCAGCTTAGCCTCCACGCGGCCCGTCCAACTGCCGTTCCGGTAAGAAGCGACATAGGCCACATTGTCATTGTCTGACAGTACCGGGCTAGCAAATGACGGCGCCACCGCATTGAAAACGTCCGCTTGAATGCTGTTCAGCGCGGTAGCCAGCCCCTGTGACAGCGAGGAAGGGTCCTTCGCCGAGAAAAAGGTACCGCGCCCATTCACGGCAGCGTGCCAAAGGTCGTCTACACGCTGCATACCGCCTGCGGATGGATCGGGCCAATTACAAACACTGCTTCCGGTACCACCACCTGCAGCAGAACAGGTAGCAACTCCTTGCTTGATACGGTAGAAATCATTATCGGCTGCGGTCGAGGTTTTGTAATCAGAAGTGAACGCCAGCCGTCCGGTCAACCCAAGACCGATGGTATGGGTAACCATGTTCTGGAACGGTGCTGGTTTTGTCGTGTCGAACTTCTCGTTCGACAAGTCGGGGCGTATATCCTGTGCATAGTAATGCAGGGCAATATCCGCCAGCATGCCAGACACGCTTCGGCCATCAAATACACCGTCGCTGCGTAGCCGATAAGGTGCGAAGGCAACAGGGCCTGAATTACCGTCCGCATCAAAAACGCTATCCGTATTGTTGCCTGGGGTACCGTTCAGACCCACTGCACAGTTGTTGCAATTCAACGGGTTCGGCGTGGTGTTGTTCCACTGCCCATCCGTCGACAATATCGTAAAATTCTTCTGGCAGAGGCCACCACGGTCCGACGTGTACATTGGATCAACTACCGTAGTATTGTACTTATTGCCGAAATAACGGCCCGCACCGGCCAATGCCTCACGCAGCGGCGTACTGTAGTTTTCACCCGAGGCGAACAAGGTTTCATACCAGTTGGTGCGCACCGTCCCGGAAAACTTGTCTACCGGCCGGAACATGGCATTGCCCGCAGTAGTGATCTGGTTAGGCGCCGCATTAATTGACAAAAACCCAACCCGGAACGAGTCGTCTACCGAATTGAATGCCGTACTGACGGCGGATTTCATCAACATACTACGGCGACGGTAATAGCTGAACCAATTGGCAAATCGCTGGGTGAGCACCGCATTGCTGAGCGACACTTCTACGCCTTCGCTATTTTTAACGCGCGTATTGGTACTGCCGGGAACATTTCCGGGTATTTTTACATACGTAAAATTGGTGGAGTTGCCCAGCACTTTCTTGCCAAGCACCACAGAAACCGAGGGGGCTTCCTTGCACACATCATCATCAAAGGTCAGGTCGGTGCCAGGGCCGGTGTAGGCAAAATAGTGTGCCTCGCTGGGAATCTCAGTGACCTTGTAATACGCACCCACATTCTGCGAGTTGGTGCCCGGCAAAAAGTTGGTAGTGACAGGAAACTTGATAAAACCAGTGAAGCCATTCACGAAATTGATATCGGAGATATCGTACACACCATTGTACTGATTATTCGTACTGGTAGTAATTTCGAGTTTGCGATAGCCATCAAGCATGCGGGCTCTTACCCCCGGCATCACGATATAGGCATTGAAATTAGGGCTGGCACCAAATACATAGAGCTGATCGCTTTGCGCTTCCTGAAAAAGCCAGCTCTGCGCAGGCGAAGTCGTAGTCGTCGGAACCGGAACGGTGCCCGGCACTTGGAACTCGAAATAGGGGTCAGAACCCGAGGTGGACACGGCCGTTACCCGATACAAACCAGCTACAGCCAAAGGCTGATGCACAATAACGATATCGTTGACTTGGTAACCATGCCCGGTTGTCTCAGGCAGCACCCTGACAGTCCAGTTCGGGCTGGCGATAGCCGACCGTTGTACACGAGCCTGTGAGGTATTCGTAATATTGCTTGCAACCAGGCCTATAGACGTATTGCCATTGTTCGCTGTTGAGCTGCCACTATTATTGTTACCACGCCTTACAGACACCAACGGTGAATTACTATTCACATTATTCAATGCAGACTCGACCACATCGAAACCGAAATACTCCGTCGCCAGGTTTACTACCGAGCCTGTCCCCCCATGCGGCATGGCTACCGTATTGGTGCCGCTCGACATGGTTGGGCGCAATCCCTCATAGGGGGCTGCGCCGAAATTCACCTGGGGGAAAAGCACGCCGTCCGCACGGTAAGGCGGTTGGTAATCAATCAATGGGTTAAAAGCCAATGTGTTACACATATGGTTTTTGTAGCCCACCGTACCGGGCACCACATTGGCGCTGTTTAGCGTATTGCCATCCAGCGAGCTATGATCCGGCACAAAACTCCAAGCCATACTGCCCGAAGTATCGTAGACAAACATCAAATTAGGCTCGACTGAGCTGGTCTGGTTCAATGGCGTATTGCCCAGCGGAGGCACCACCGCCTCGACGCTAACTACCTGGCACAAGGCCAGTATGGCCACCAAGGCCTTGGTGGCGTATGACTTGGAGTCTGACATGACTGTTTTCCTCTCACTAACACGTGGAGATGTGATGACGGGGTCCATCTGTATCCGGCAAAGTATGCGGTCACCTATCCGGCAAGGGGTAGATCAATATGGTTTGCAAGTAGGAGGTCGTACCCCGTGGGCCATCCACCCTCACACTCAGCCGCATACCCACCCCGTTCTGCGGCGGCGTAATGTCTCCACTATCGGTACCATCACCCGTCTGGCCTTGTTTCCATTTGCCGCTAATCTGCGCCTCGTTGAACAGCACACAGTGGTTGGCAGTCGCCTGACCGGTATTACGGCACATCCGTTCCAGCACCATTACGGCGCAATTGCCCGATTGCTCATCCCACACTGCCCGTAACGCAGAAGCACTGGCATCGCTGGCACTGCGGCATTTGCCCGCCGAGCGTAGTACATTAGGTATGCCCGAGGTTTTGATACAGTTCGCATCGTTCTTCGCACAAGGCGCCGTGGGATTCTCCTCGGTAAACAAGGTGGCGCGATACCAGTCGTTGTAATTGTTGTGGTAGCGCGTCTTGATACCATTCAGTGTGGCAAATCCACCATCGGCACTGGAATCAGCCATATGCTCAACCGCCAGGTCAGCAGTATTAATACTCGACTGCCGGAAAGTCAGGTTACCGGTGATCAGAGTTGCGGTATCAACCTGACGAACAATGGCCAATCCCGCCAAAGTCAGTGCGACAAGCGCAATCAATGAAATCAACAACACCACACCGTGCTGGTGCTGCAAGCGCGCCGATGACGACATCGAATAGAATAGCTTACGGGTCATTGTTCGATGCCTCGCGAGTTCCAGATCATATTGCGCAGCGGGACGATGCCAGTGAACACCTGGTAACGATAACAACGCCACTCGTTCGGGCCATCTGCCACATCACTGCCGCGCCGCATATCCACCGAAATGGCGGGCCCGGTTGGAAACGAAACAGCCATGACAGGCGAAGCCTGCACTTCTGGCGGTGTGGCATCACAGTTGACACCATCACGGGGGCGCTCACGAAGGTTGTTACGAGAGACAAGGGCAAAACGTAGGCCCCGTATCTGCCTGGCTTGTACCGGTGTTAGTGCCGCAGCTGCATACACACCGGTAGGTTCAACCCAATTGCTAATGTCGGTAATCCGGTCATTGTTGACCGTATCAATACCGTACTGCGCTTGCAGGTCTATCACCTGATCGGCCAGCCGCACCACTTCCGCACGTCCTGCCATCGTGGCAATGGCCGGCGGGTTGACACGCAACGCCCCTGTACCGTCATAGCTGGCACCCAGTATGCCCGTGGTCTGATTCATCGCATTGCCCGAGACGGTATAGCTCTGCACCGTCAGCCCCCCCAGATGCGCAAGCTCGGTACTGCCAGCCAGCGCAGTGGCGGAGTTGAACGAACTGCTGGCACAACTGTTGCGCGAACAGGTGGCACCACCCGGGGTAAACATCACCTGGGCCAAGTTGTCGTTGTCCGGCTCATTGGTCACTTGCGCCAGCTGACAGGTCTGATTCGCCACATTGACCTGCAAGGCCAAGTCCCCACGATGCACCATAAAAGCGATGTTGGAGCGCGCAAGGGTGACACTGAAGCTGGTAGGTACCAGAGTGGGCACCACCCCATTAAACGGTATGGCATTGCCACCATTGGCGCGCATGACGCGTATGCCGTCAGCAGCTGCACCACCGTCTGCAATCAAGGCCGGCAGAATAATGGGGGCATTCATGCCCGCAGGGCCTGCTGGCGGCACGGGGAACACCCCGGTAGGCGCCAACGCGGCGGCATAAGCCGCACCAAAATTGCAACCAATGGCCGAACGTACATTGGTCAGGCCATACCCAGCCATGCGCAAGTCCCTGTCCAGCTGATAATGGGCAAACTGCCCACTTGTCTGGGATTCACTGCTGGCACTGGTAGTGCGGCGCTGGCCTTCATAGCCACGGTAGGTTTCCATGATGGCAACCGTGGTAATCAGGGCGACAACCATGCCAACCATGATCTCAACCAGGCTGATGCCTGATTGGGATTGGCGGCGGGGAAAATCGGGCGTGGTAATCACGGCATCCTGCCTAAGTTATGGTTTTACTGCATCACTTCCGCAGTGGTGGTGTAGGTTCTGGCCTCAGTCGATGGCAACTTCCAACTCACCGTCACTGTCACCTGACGTGGACGATTCGCCGTAGGCTCCGACCAGGTAATCGTCGGCGGGTGGTCAGCCACCCCCGGCAACCTGGCGGCGACCTGCGCCGACCAGGCGTTAAAGGCGGCCGAACCGGTTTTGTAGTTGTCTTTTACCACCGCGGGATTCGTCGTCCACATGCTGCCCATCAACTGATTAGCCAGCACTGCCGCCTCGCCACGATGGCGCGAATCCAGGTCCATGGTAATGGCACGTGCCTGCAAGGCCACCAGCCCCAGCAAGCCCAGCGAGAAAATCACCAGGGCCACCAGTGCCTCCAGCAACATCACACCTGCTTGGTCGCGCAATCTGCGTGATGGATATCTATGGCGGAAAGTAGGTTTCACGTTCAGCACCTGCGTGGGTCTTTAGGGGGAAGAAGATTCTCGGCGTCGGGGTCACACATGCGCAGCTCGCCCCCCTGGCTGACAGTAATACGGAGATTGCGCGACTTTTCCACAGGCAGCACGGTGGCAGGCAGATCAACATCTACCCACCAGCCTCCCTGGATGTTGTCGACAACCCGGCCCAGTGCCGAAAACTGTATGGTATGTGGTGTATCACCGGTAGGCGCCCCCCCAGCATTGACAATGCGATTAGTAATGACCGCATTGGCCGCCACCTTGGTACTGCCCGAGGCCACCAATATCCGTCCGTCATTACACCCAACCAGTGCAGACGGCACTGCGGCTGTGTCTTGCCAGATCACCCAGTGCGGCGCGCCATTGGTCGGCACACAGGTAGTGCCGTTTGCCAGCGAAAAACGCACTGACGAATTATTCTTGATCGCCTCTATCCGTGCCTGCCGCATGCCATCCATCAAGGCATCCGTTCGGGCACGCAGGGCGCTGTTCTCTGTCCAGGCCCGATAACTGGGTATGCCCACGGCCATCAGCACCCCGATGATGACCAGCGTTACCATCATCTCTATGAGGCTGAAACCCTTGGCGCGGTGCAGGCTGGCATACTGAAAATTATCCATGGCGATGCCTTAGCAAGACCCAGTCTTGGTCGTTATCCAGCAATTCTTGGGCAAGCCGGCCGCACCAGGGAACGCCGTGGTTTGACGTGCATTCAACTCGTTCACAGTGAAGGCCATGCCATTGGCACCAACACCCGCAGCCCCTTTGGAGGTAATGGTCAGGAGATAGGTCTGCGCCTGGTTACCTGGCGCCGCACACGTCAATGTAAAGTTCTTGTCCGTCGGCATAGCGACATCGCAAACCCCCGCATCACCATACCGGCGCCTATCCTGATATGACTGCTCTAGCCGGACGCGCTGATCGGCTATCAGGCTGTGCGCAGCAGTGGCATGAGATCGCACCACATGTTCACGATAGTTAGGCACCGCAATGGCGAGCAGTATCCCCATGATGGCTACCACGATCATGATCTCAATGAGGGTGAATCCCAGTTGCTTCTTGTTCACGATGCTCTCCCATGTTCAACTTGGATTGGATTATCAGACGGGCGCCAAGACGATGTCATCTTGGTGCGACCAGCGTCATCATAGGACGGATCAATGGCACAACCTGCATGCCAGGGGCCGACATTCTCAGGGGGCTTACGGTCGGGGGTCAATGTCATTATCATGTCGGACAACCGCACTCCCCAAGCGCGGGACCGCAAGCCCTTTGTTCTCGATAAGGCGTTGCTTAAGTAGTGTGCGAGGTTTGCACACGACATTGACGCTTTCAAAATCGGCCAAGATTGATTTTGCAATTAACTTGGCGTTAAATGCCATATGAATGCGGATGGCCCAAGTTAAATTCGCCTTATCTCTGAACAACTTCCGCGCTCAAGCTCAGAAAAGGAATTAATATTTATGCGCAAATTCAGTATATGGCACGAACTGTGGCGTTTCGCCCTGGTTCTGGTAGCCATTGCCCTGGCCTCCTGCGGCGGCCCTGGCGGCAGTGACTCCGAGTCCTCCAAGACGGAATCCCTCATCCTGACCATTAGCAACTCCACGCTGTCCGCAACTCAGTCGGCCACCGTCACAGCTGTGCTCAAGGACGGTGCTGGCGTCCCCAAGGTAGGTCAGACCATTACCTTCAGCACGGATGCTCTGATTGGCGTCATGACCCCCGCCAATGGTGTCTGGATTACCGATTCGACAGGCACGGCCACGATTACCCTGGCCTCCGGCCCCAACATTGGCTCCGCGGTCATTACCGCCACCTCGGCGGGCGGAACCAAATCGAGCCTGACTTATAATAACGCCTCGGTGGGCGTGTCGGTGGCATCGGTACAGCTACTGGTCAGCAGCGGCACGCTACTGGCAGATGGCAGCTCCACCATCGACCTTACTGCCTTGGTCAAGGACGCCAACAACAATACCGTGAGTGGCCAAACTGTCTCGTTCACTGCCGATTCGGGTGCTTTGACCGTCAACAACGGTGGCGTTTCCGATGTTGCAGGCCGTGCCACCGCCGTACTCGGCAGCGGCAATGACAAGTCCACCCGCGATATCAACATCACCGCCAAGGTGGGTTCAGTCACCGCGACCACCAAAGTACGCCTGGCCGGCACCAAGATCACCATCGCTGGCGTGAACACTTTGGTCGTGGGCAACAATACCCAGCTGACCATACGCTTGCAGGATGGCGCAGGGCGTGCCATTGCGGGTCAGGCACTGGCGCTGGGCTCTACGCTGGGCAATACCTTCAGCGTGAACAACGCCAATGTGACGACAGTCTCGACCGACTCCACCGGCCAGGCCACCGTGCGTTATAACGCCACCAACCCAGGCGCCGACAGCATCACTGCGTCGGCCTTGAGTGAAGTGGGCATACTCAGCATGAGTATCAGCAATCAGAGCTTCACGGTGACCGCCGCAGAAGGCCAAGCCGGCGCATCGTTCCCGGCAGGTAGCTCGCCAGAATTCAACCTGGATACGCCTATTGTCGTCACTGCGCGTTATTTGGTAGCTGGCGTGCCCCAAGTTGGTAAGACGATCAGCTTTACGTCCACACGCGGCACGGTCACCCCCGCATCACAAGTCACTGATGCATCGGGTTCGGCCTATGTCACTGTGCAGGCCGACACGGCTGGCGCCGCTGTCATCACAGCACAATCTGGTAGCGTGTCCTCACAGTACCCCGTCGAATATGTGGCTACCGCACCGAATAAGCTCAATATCCAGGTTGAAGCATCTACTGTGGCACCGCGCGGCAAGACCGCCATCACCGCCACCGTACGTGATGCCAAGAACAACCTGGTGAAGAACAAGGTGGTTTCATTTACCTTGAGCGACACCACCGGCGGCACGCTCAGTGTTGCCCGTGGCGTGACCGACAGTGCAGGCCAGACCAGCACCACCTACACAGCCGGCAACTCCACCAGCTCCAAGGACAGCGTGGTCATTACTGCAACCGTACAGGATACAGCCGTCACCTCGACTGCACGCCTCACTGTTGCAGGTCAGGCCCTGTTTGTACGCCTGGGTACGGGCAATAGCCTTGAGGTACTCAGCGCCACCGAGTACGGCCAACCCTACACCGCCATCGTCACCGATGCTGCTGGCAACCCCGTCGTCAACGCCGAAGTGACCTTCTCCATCGTGCCGGTGAAGTATTACAAGGGCTACCACTACTGGACCGGCGTAAGCTGGTATCCAACAAGTGGTCCAGAAATCTTCACGCCCTCAGGCACCTCTTGCCCAGCAGGAACATTTTCGGCAGGCACGACCAATACCACTCCACCACAGATTCAGTGCCTTCGCCTGAAGGCTCCGACAGAGTGCGACAACGAAGATACCTTTGTTGACCCGCTCAACGGCGTGGGCGCCAATAACGGCATCATGGAACCCGGCGAGGACTTCAATGGCAACAAGGAGCTGGATCCCGGCTTCGTAGCCGCCGCAGCCCCTGCGCGAGTCCTGACGAATGCCGGCGGCAGCGCCACCATGCGGATTGGCTATACCAAGGACAGGGCTTACTGGACCAGGGTTGCCTTGACCGCCCGTGCCACCGTGCAAGGTAGTGAAGCCAGCACCACGGCCATCATCTACCTGGACGGTGTGTCTGGAGACTATGACGATCAGACTCAAGCGCCTCCCGGCAAAGTAAGCCCTTACGGCGTAGCAGAAACCTGTAGCGACCCTAACTAAGACCTGCCCCCCCGCCAGCCCTCAAGGCCGGCGGGCGCAGCAAGTAGCAACAAACAAAAAGCCCGCACTCTGCGGGCTTTTTGTTTTATACCCCGGCACACCGTGCCAGTCAGGCATCAAGCCTGCGGGTGCGCCCGCCCGGCCTCGGTCGTTAGTCGGTTCAGGGCCGAGATATAGGCCTCCGTCGAGGCCACCAGCACATCAATGTCTGCGCCCTGGCCGTTCACCACCATATCATCGAGCGACAGGCGTACCGTCACCTCGGCCTGCGAATCCGTCCCCGCCGTCACGGCATTGACCGAGTACAGCAGCAGGTCGGCGCCACTCTGCGCCACGCTCTCTATGGCCTTGAACACCGCATCGACCGGGCCAGCCCCGTGCGCCACCACCCTGTGCTCCTCACCCAGCGCCCCCATCACTAGGTTAGCCGTGGGCTGCTCGCCGGTTTCCGACACTACCTTGAGCGAGATCAGCCGGTAACGCTCGGTCGCGTCCGGGCCGCTGTCGCCCAGCAGGGCGCGCAGATCCTCGTCGAATATCTCGCGCTTCTTGTCGGCCAGTTCCTTGAAGCGGGCAAAGGCGGCATTCAGGGCCTCTTCGCCTTCGGGCAGCATGCCCAGCTCCTGCAAGCGGGTACGGAAGGCATTGCGGCCGGAGAGCTTGCCCAGGGTCAGTTTGTTCTGGCTCCAGCCCACCGATTCGGCCGACATGATTTCGTAAGTCTCGCGGTGCTTGAGCACGCCATCCTGGTGTATGCCGGATTCATGCGCAAAGGCATTGGCGCCGACCACGGCCTTGTTCGGCTGCACCGGATAGCCAGTAATCGAGGAGATCAGCTTGGAGGCCGGCACGATCTGGGTAGTATCGATGCGGGTTTCCAGGTCAAACACGTCGCAGCGGGTGCGTACCGCCATGACGATCTCTTCCAGCGCAGCATTGCCGGCACGCTCACCCAGGCCATTGATGGTGCACTCCACCTGGCGGGCGCCGCCCATCACGGCAGCCAGCGAGTTGGCCACCGCCATGCCAAGGTCGTTATGGCAGTGCGCCGACCAGATCACCTGGTCCGAATTGGGCGTACCCTCGATCAGCTTGCGGAAGAACTCGGTGGTCAGGTGCGGCACGGCATAGCCCACGGTATCGGGCACATTGATAGTGCGGGCGCCAGCCTGTATCACGGCATCAAAGATACGGCAGAGGAACTCCGGTTCGGAGCGCAAGGCATCCTCGGCCGAGAACTCCACATCGTCGGTGTATTGGCGCGCCAGCTTGACGGCGGCCACCGCGGCTTCCACCACCTGGTCGGGCTGCATGCGCAGCTTTTTCTCCATGTGGATGGGGCTGGTGGCGATAAAGGTATGGATGCGGCCACGGGCAGCCGGCTTGATAGCCTCGCCCGCGGCACGGATATCGCGCTCATTCGCTCGCGCCAGCGAGCAGATGGTGGATTCCTTGATAGCCTCGGCAATGGCGTGGATGGATTCGGCGTCGCCCGGGCTGGCAGCGGCAAAACCGGCCTCGATGATATCCACCCCCAGCTTCTCCAGCTGGCGGGCAATGCGTATCTTCTCGTCACGGGTCATGGATGCGCCCGGACTCTGCTCGCCGTCGCGCAAGGTGGTGTCGAATATGTAGAGCCGTTCGCTCATGATGCTGTCTCCAGTGACGATGTAATAACAAAAAAGCCGCCGGGCCTAAGGGCCGGGCGGCTGAGATTGATGTTGTTCTGGTCTGGCTAAGCGCGTTTATCGCGCAAGACGTAACAGCGGCCCGGAGAGGTCGTTCTCGGCTAGTAGTAGCAGAAACGGGCGGCTGTTGGTCGAAGTCATGCTGGGAGAGTAAAAGCCTGCGGCGTCAACGTCAAGCCTTGTTCGCAGGCTTGAGCCGGTTCCACAACGCCAGCACGTAGCCAGACAGCGCATAGACCACAAACAAGGCAAACAAGGCGATAGGTGGGTTGGCGGCAATCGCCACCAGTACGAACAATATCGGCAGCAGCACAAAGAAAGGCACGGTCTTGCGGACGTTGATCTCCTTGAAGCTGTAGTAGCGCACATTGCTGACCATGGTCAGCCCGGCAAAGGCCGTCACAACCAACGCGCCCCAGCGTATGGCCTCACCGGTCCAGCCGGCCTCCAGCGATATCCAGACAAAGCCGGCCACCAGGGCCGCGGCCGTGGGCGAAGGCATGCCCTGGAAGAAACGCTTGTCGGCTACCTCCAGCTGGGTATTGAAGCGCGCCAGCCGCAGGGCGGCAGCAGCACAATAGATAAAGGCGACTATCCAACCCAGCTTGCCAAAGCCGCGCAGCATCCACTCATAGGCTACCAGCGCTGGCGCCACGCCAAACGACACCATGTCTGACAGTGAATCGAACTCCGCCCCGAAAGCACTCTGGGTATTGGTCATGCGCGCCACGCGGCCATCCATGCCATCGAGCACCATGGCCACAAAAATGGCCACCGCAGCGGGCTCGAAGCGGTGGTTCATGGCCTGCACAATGGCATAGAAGCCCGCGAACAGGGCCGCCAGGGTAAAGCTGTTGGGCAACAGGTAGATGCTTTGGCGGCGCAGGTTCAAGGGGCGCTTGTCGCTCGGTTGCATAATGTGATTTCTCGTTCGGCTGCCTATGCAAATACAGTCAGCCCTATCGCAGATTCGGGCCACGATTCTAGCTGAGCCGCCCGCCCCTGTCTTTCCGGCTCATAGCCCAAGCGGATAGCGGCTCGGGCATCATCATGTCACGTTCGTCACCCGAGTGGGGTAAACCTGGCATTCTGCCGCCGGGCGAAGCAAGCATGCGTTAGAATCTCCCGCTTTCCCCTTACCCGGAATCGATTGTGCCCGATCGGCTGTTTGTTCTACTGCAGTATCTCATGCCCAAACAGGCCATGACCCGCCTGGCCGGCCACCTGGCCAGCCGCCCGGCCGGCCGCTGGATGCGCTGGGAGATGCGCCGCTTCGTGGCGCGCTACCAGGTCAATATGGCCGAAGCCGCCAATCCCGATCTCGACAGCTACAACAGCTTCAACGATTTCTTTACCCGCGCCCTCAAGGACGGTGCCAGGCCGCTGGCCCAGGCCGACCTGGTCTGCCCGGTGGATGGCGCCATCAGCCAGTTTGGCCGTATCGAGCGCGACCAGATATTCCAGGCCAAGGGCCACCAGTATTCCACCACCGCCCTGGTGGGCGGCGATGCCACGCTGGCGGCACAGTTCGAGAACGGCAGCTTTGCCACCATCTACCTCAGCCCACGCGACTACCACCGCATCCACATGCCTTGCGACGGCCGTTTGCTGCGCATGATCTACGTGCCGGGCGAGCTGTTCTCGGTCAACCCGGCCACCGCACGCGGCGTACCCGGCCTGTTCGCCCGTAACGAACGGGTGGTCTGCGTATTCGAATCCGCCAAGGGCCCTTTTGTGCTGACCCTGGTGGGCGCCACCATCGTCGGCAGCATGGCCACCGTATGGCACGGCGTGGTCAACCCGCCCCGTCGTCCTGCCATAGAAGCGTGGGACTACCGCGACCAGCAGATCGTGCTCAAGCAGGGCGAAGAGATGGGCCGCTTCCTGCTGGGCTCCACCGTGGTCATGCTGTTTCCCGGCCCGACCCTGCCCTTCGCGCCAGACTGGGCGCCTGCCAAGGGCGTACGGTTGGGCGAAAAGATGGCCGACTGGCCGCAATAGGCGCCCCGCCGCCCCCAAGCCCCTGGCGTACTCCCCTGGTGCCGAGCAATAAAAAACCCCTGGGCAGACACCCAGGGGTTTTGCTTTGGCGGCCTTGCCAGCAAGGCCAGCCGCTGCGGGATTACATGTCCATACCGCCCATGCCACCCATGCCGCCCATGCCACCACCCATCGGGGCATCTTCCTTCGGCAGCTCAGCCACCATGCAATCGGTGGTCAGCATCAGCGAGGCCACGGAAGCCGCGTGTTGCAGGGCCGAACGGGTCACCTTGGTGGGGTCCAGCACGCCCATTTCAACCATGTCGCCGTACTCGCTGGTACCGGCGTTGTAACCGAAGTTACCCTTGCCTTCCAGCACCTTGGCAACCACCACGCTGGGCTCGTCGCCAGCGTTGGCAACGATCTGGCGCAGCGGGGCTTCGATGGCACGCAGCACGATCTTGATACCGGCATCCTGATCGGCATTGATACCGCGCAGTTCGGTGATGGCCGAACGGGCACGCAGCAGGGCCACGCCGCCGCCAGGAACAATGCCTTCTTCAACGGCAGCACGGGTAGCGTGCAGCGCGTCTTCGACACGGGCCTTCTTTTCCTTCATTTCGACTTCGGTAGCAGCACCGACCTTGATCACGGCCACACCGCCGGCCAGCTTGGCCTTGCGCTCCTGCAGCTTTTCGCGGTCGTAGTCGCTGGTGGCTTCTTCGATCTGCTTGTTGATCTGGCCAACGCGTGCCTGGATCAGTTCAGCCTTGCCCACGCCGTCGATGATGGTGGTGTTTTCCTTGCCGATCTCGACGCGCTTGGCTTGGCCCAGGTCGGCCAGCGAGGCCTTTTCCAGGGTCAGGCCCACTTCTTCAGCGATCACGGTGCCGCCGGTCAGGATGGCGATGTCTTCCAGCATGGCCTTGCGACGGTCGCCAAAGCCAGGGGCCTTCACGGCAACAGTCTTCAGGATGCCACGGATGTTGTTGACCACCAGGGTAGCCAGGGCTTCGCCCTCGACATCCTCAGCGATGATCAGCAGCGGACGACCGGCCTTGGCCACTTGCTCCAGTACCGGCAGCAGGTCGCGGATGTTGCTGATCTTCTTGTCGAACAGCAGCACAAAGGGGTTGTCCAGCGAAGCAATCTGCTTCTCGGGATTGTTGATGAAGTAGGGGCTCAGGTAGCCGCGGTCGAACTGCATGCCTTCCACGGTGTCCAGCGAGTTTTCCAGGCTGGAGCCGTCTTCAACGGTGATCACGCCTTCCTTGCCGACCTTGTCCATGGCGTTGGCGATGATGTCACCAATGCTGGAATCGGAGTTGGCCGAGATCGAACCGACCTGGGCGATTTCCTTGGAGGTGGTGCAAGGCTTGGAGATGTTCTTCAGCTCGCCGACCAGGGCAGTCACAGCCTTGTCGATACCGCGCTTCAGATCCATCGGGTTCATGCCGGCGGCCACATACTTCATGCCTTCCAGCACGATGGCCTGGGCCAGCACGGTAGCGGTGGTGGTGCCGTCGCCAGCAATATCGGAGGTCTTGGAAGCCACTTCCTTGACCATTTGCGCGCCCATGTTCTCGAACTTGTCCTTCAGTTCGATTTCCTTGGCCACCGACACACCGTCCTTGGTGATGGTGGGGGCGCCGAACGAGCGCTCCAGGACCACGTTACGGCCCTTGGGGCCCAGGGTCACCTTGACAGCGTCAGCCAGGATGTTGACGCCGACTACCATTTTTGCACGGGCGCTATCGCCGAACTTCACTTCTTTTGCAGCCATTATCTTGCTCTCCGAATTCGTTGAGGGGACTAGCGGTGTGGGGCGATCAAGCCTCGACAACACCCATGATGTCTTCTTCACGCATGACCAGCAGTTCGCTGCCATCGACCTTGACGGTCTGGCCGCTGTACTTGCCGAAGATCACCTTGTCGCCAGCCTTGACCTGCAGGGCACGGACCGAGCCGTTTTCCAGGATCTTGCCGGTACCAACCGACACCACTTCGCCCATATCGGGCTTCTCGGCCGCATTGCCTGGCAGAACGATGCCCGAGGCGGTTTTTTCTTCGGCTTCGACGCGCTTGATCACAACGCGATCGTGCAGGGGACGAATCTTCATGGTTTTCTCCTGTAGGAATACGATTTGCTGAATGCCGTGACAGGCAAAAATCAACAGTTTGATGTTCGCTGCTAGCACTCTGGGCTAACGAGTGCTAATGATATGGGCAGTGTTAGCCCATTTCAAGGGCGAGGCTTGCAGATAATTGGTCCGTGACCGCAGATAAGACCGCGCTAATGACGAAGGACAAGGCCAGGATGTGAAACTGCGCCCCACCCGCCCAGCACGACATTAGATGGAAAGCGCTTTACAGGCACATGACGGCCACCTACCAGAATGCCTCGCCATCATTGCCGTGCATGGTCCTATGCCGATAAGCTGCGCACGCCAAGCGTGGGCCGAGCCAGAAGCCCGGCCCGCCGGGCAGCCAAACACCGGCAGATGCGCCAACAGTGCACCGGACAGGAGACAAGCATGACCACCCCCAATCAAGACTGGCTGGCCCGTAGCCGCCAGGCCGTATGGCATCCGTGCACCCAGATGAAACGCCATGAAGCCCTGCCCATCGTGCCCGTGGCCCGGGGCGACGGCGCCTGGCTGGTGGATTTCGAGGGACGTCGCTTCCTCGATGGCGTCAGCAGCTGGTGGGTCAACCTGTTCGGCCACGCCAACCCCCGCATGAATGCCGCCATCCTGGACCAGATGAACACGCTGGAACACGTGATACTGGCTGGCTTCACCCAGAAGCCGGTAGTGGAACTATCTGAGCAACTGGGCCAGCTGACCGGCCTGGGCCATGCCTTCTATGGTTCCGATGGCGCCAGCGCCACCGAAATCGCGCTGAAGATGAGCTACCACTACTGGCGCAACCTGGGCCAGGAGCGCAAGACCGGCTTTGTCAGCCTGCGCAACAGCTACCACGGTGAGACCCTGGGCGCGCTCAGCGTGACCGATGTCCCGCTGTTCAGCGCCACCTACGCGCCCCTGCTGCGCCAGACCCACCGGGTCATGTCGCCAGACTGGCGCCTGGCCGAGGCCGGTGAAACCGCCGAAGCCTACGCTCTGCGGGCGGCGGCAGACCTGGAGCAGCTGTTCCGGCACCAGGCGGGCGAATTGGCGGCCTTTATTGTCGAACCCCTATGCCAGGGTGCCGCCGGCATGGCCATGTACCATCCGGCCTATCTGCAGCGGGCACGCGCGCTGTGCGACCAGTATGGCGTCCACCTGATCGCCGACGAGATCGCCATGGGCTTTGGCCGCACCGGCACCTTGTTTGCCTGCGAGCAAGCGGGCATACGGCCTGATTTCATCTGCCTGTCCAAGGGCATTACTGGCGGCTACCTGCCACTGTCGGCGGTACTGACGACCGATGCCATCTATGCCGCCTTCTATCATGACGATGTCAGCCGGGGTTTCCTGCACAGCCACAGCTATACCGGCAACGCCCTGGCCTGCCGCGCCGCGCTGGAGGTGCTGGCCATCTTCCGGGACGATGCCGTACTGGACAGCAACCGCGCCAAGGCCGCCGCTGTCGCAGCCGATTTCGCCCGCCTGGCTAGCCACCCACGGGTAAGCCATGGCCGCCACCTGGGCATGATCTGGGCCTTTGAAGTCAACGATGCCCGCCCCGGCTTTGCCAGCCGCTTCTTCGAGGCCGCACTGGCGCGGGGGCTGCTGGTCAGGCCAGTGAATAATTCCGTCTACCTGATGCCGCCCTACGTAGTTACTATCATGGAATTACAGGCCGCGTTTGCGACACTGCAGGCCTTGCTGGACGAAGGCCTGGACTGAACAGGCAGGCGTAGCGAAATAACAGGTCGGGGAGCGGCGAGTTCGCATGCTAAGCGAATATCGCCTATATAAAACAACAGCAACTGTTCGTGGAAACACATGTCGCTCGCTCTCAACGTACCGGAACCGATTACCGGTTACTCCATCAGCGTCGAGACCAATCCCAAGGCCGTCAAAGCCTGGCTGGTCTCGCTGCCGCCTGCCAACCTGATGGAGACCACCCGGGCCATCTTTGATGCCTTGACCACGCTCAACCGCATCAAGCTGGACGACGACACCCGCCTCAAGTTGATGGAGCACTACCAGCTGGCGTCTGACCTGCTGGATGCACCGCTAGAGGATGCCTACACCTCGGCCACCGTGCCCGCCAAGGAAAAATTCAAGCAAACCGCTGCACTGGCGCGCAACCTGCAGCTGGAGCTGGCCAACGGCTACAAGATCATCCTGCTGGGCCGGCTTGGTGCCCGGTTCAGCCTGGGCCAGAAGCACATCCCCGATGTGATACGCAAGCTGCTGATCACCTACTACAAGCTGATGTGGGTCTGCTGCAAGAGCTATAGCCCTATTCCTGCCGGCGTCTGGCAGGAAGTGCATAGCCTGTTCCGCCACGCCATACAGCACAAGCTGATAGACCAGCCGGAAGGTGCCGAGCACCCGACCAAGACCATAGGTGGCTATTACAAGCAGATCCTGTTGCTGGCCCTGTCCGACCCCTACCGTTACCATCCGGTGGAGCACGACAAGATACAGGAGCTGATCAAGAGCTACGGCGCAGCCGCCCAGTTCCAGCCACTGGGCAACACCCCCAATCCGGCCGGGTTCTTCCTGGTACGCATGGATGTGGACCAGCCCCCGGCTTTCCTTGGGCAGCGCCCTATGGATGTGGAGGCCAGCAATGCCATCCTGCTCGACACCATGGAAATGGCCAAATTGCTGCACAAGGCCCTACATGCAGTGGAGCAGAAACTGCCCGGCGCCAGCGACCGGCCCAAGGCCCAGGCCTGGATAGACCTGCTGCGGCGTGTCACCCGGCAATGGAGCATCGCCCCCAAGCGAGTGTTCCAGCGCATACGCGCCAATAGCCGCGTCAATATGGTGGGCGGCCTGCGCATGACGGCCTTCTACCTCAATGGTGGCCAGCCGTTGCTGCAGCCAGTGGTGCTGGACGACAGCATAGTGGACGAGCAGGGACCGGTCAGCGTCTCCGGCGCCAACTATGGCCCGGCCGACAGCTGGCTGGTCATCAACGAAAGTCCCGGCGGCTACGCCCTCAAGCTGCAGCCCGCCCCGCAGAACTGCACCTACCGGGTGGGCGATATCGTCGGCCTTCGCGGCGCCCCCGGCGATGACTGGATGCTGGGTTGCGTGCGCTGGCTGCAGACGGTGGAGGAAGGCGAATCGCTGGAGGTCGGCATACAGGTGCTGGCCCCCAAGGGCGAGCCGGCCATGCAGCGCCCCAGCATCACCCATGCCGGCGCCACCTTTCAGCCCTGCGTCCTGCTGCCCGAAGTGCCCGCACTCAAACAGCCGCCACTGGTCATCGCCCCGCGTGGCACCTTCTCGCCCATGCGGGAGCTGGTGATCTACACCGATGAAGGCGAGCAACTGATACGTGCCGTACGGCTCAACGAGCAGGCGGTGGGCTACGAGTTGTTTGAGTACGCCCCCAGCCCAGGGGCGGCACACTAGCCCAAGCCCATTACAGATTGCCTGTGTGGCAGCCCGAAGAGGCCAAACGCTAGTCTTCCGGCGCGGCCTCCCGCCGCAGCTGCCGCGCCATCTCGGCCAGCGAGATATCCAGCGAGGCATCGACCCGGCCAAATCGCTCGGCCAGCATGTCATGCAGGCCATCCACCGCGCGGGGCGGCGCCACCGGCCGGGTTACCAGCAGGTGGTAGAGCGCCTGCAGGTTGATGCGTTCCAACGCCACCGCCAGCAGCCAGCCGCCGCTGCGGGTAGCCTGGGTCCAACCTTTCTCGGCCAACCGTTCCAGCAATTCATGCAGCTCATCCTGGCCTAGCGAGAGCGAGCGGCGGAGCTGGCCCAGTTGCAGGGTCACGCCTTCGCGCCGGGCATCATCCAGCTTCAGCAGCAGGCGCACCGCATCATAGAGGCGCTGGCCCGGATGCGCCCGCCGACGCCAGGCTTCGCCATGCCAGTAGGACAGACAGGCGCTCAATACGGCCCCCGCCAGCACGATGACCCAGACCAGATACAGCCACAGCAAAAAGATAGGCAGGCTGGCAAAGGCGCCGTACACCAGCTTGTAGGAGGCGAAATTGCGCACATACAGCCCGAACAGCCCCTTCATCAGCCCCAGCGCCACCGTGGTGAACAGGGCGGCTATCCAGGCATGGCTGGGTGGCACCGGGCAATTGGGCACCACCCGGTAGAGCAAGCCAAAGCCGGCCAGCGCCATCAGAAAACCGCTGCCGTTCAATATGGCGGTCAGCGCGCCGCTGCCGGCCTTGTCGGCCACCCAATCGGTCATGGTCAGGCCTATGCCCAGCAGCAAGGGGCCTAGCGTCAGCACCCCCCAATAGGTCAGGGTCTTGACCATCCAGGGGCGCGAGCGGCGTATCCGCCAGATACGGTTGAAGGTGCGATCCATGGTGGCCATCATGGCCAGCGCCGTCAGCGCCAGGGTGGCCATACCCACCAAGGTGAGCTTGCCGGTGTTTTCGGTGAACTGCCGCATATAGACCGAGATCACCTTGCCGGCCGAATCCGGTACCAGGTTCTTGATCAGGAACAGCTTGACCTCCTGAGTCAGGCTGTCTGCCATGGGAAAGGCCGACACTACCATCAGGGCTATGGTCAGGAAGGGCACCAAGGCCAGCATGGTGGTAAAGGTAAGGCTACCGGCCGCCTCCAGGCAGCGGTCGTCGCGCAGGCGGCGGAATACGAACAGCGCAAAATCCAGCGGCGCAGGCAGCTTGCTGATGACATTACGGCGATAGTCGGACAGTCTCAACATCGGTCAGTGAGGCTTTACAGGGAATGCCGCGACTATCCACGAAATACGCGGCGCGGCAAAGGCCTATAATCCCGCTTTTGCTGACTTCCACCCTTGCGTACATGGCCGACATCCTGGTTCTCTATTACTCGCGCCACGGCGCTACCCGGCAACTGGCGCAGCTGATCGCCCGCGGCATCGAGTCGGTACCTGGCTGCCATGCCAGGCTACGTACCGTGCCCGCCGTCTCCAGCGTGGCCGAGGCCACCGCCCCCGCCATCCCCGACAGTGGCGCACCCTATGTGGAGCTGAGCGACCTGAAGGAATGCCAGGGCTTGGCGCTGGGCAGCCCCACCCGCTTTGGCAATATGGCCGCACCGCTCAAGTATTTTCTCGATGGCACCAGTGCCGACTGGCTGGCCGGTACGTTGGCCGGCAAGCCTGCCTGTGTGTTCACCTCCACCAGCAGCCCCCACGGCGGCAACGAGGCCACCTTGCTGACCATGATGCTGCCCTTGCTGCACCATGGCATGACGGTGCTGGGCCTGCCTTACAGCGAACCGGGCCTGACCCTGACCCAGGGCGGCGGCACGCCCTACGGTGCCAGCCATGTGGCCGGCCACGACGGCCGCCGCGCGGTAGATGAACACGAGAAGGCCCTGGCCATGGCCCTGGGTAAACGCTTGGCCGAGGCCAGCCTCAAACTGGCGAGACCGCTATGAATCCCTGGATACGCCTGAGCCGTAACGGCACCCTGGCCGGCATGCTGGCCCTGTTCATCCTGTGCATTGTGTGGGAGGCCTGGCTGGCGCCGTTACGCCCCGGCTCGCTGCTGTGGATCAAGGCCCTGCCCCTGCTGCTCCCCCTGCCGGGCGTGCTGCGCGGCAAGCGCTACACCTACCAGTGGCTGAGCATGTATGTCCTGGCCTGGTTTATCGAAGGGGTGATGCGCAGCTGGGGTGACCGCGGCACCATGCAATACCTGGCCCTGGTTGAGACCTTTCTCAGTGTCTGGGTATTCTGTTGTACCGTGGTATATGCCCGACTGACCCGCCCCACACCGCAATGAACCCCTACCCGCTGCTACGCCTGCTGTCCGCCGATCAGTTCCGCCCCGGCCCCGAGTTGGCCGAGGCACTGGGCGTCTCGCGCGCCAGCATTTCACTGGCGCTGAAATCGGTGGCCGACCTGGGTGTCACCGTGCATACGGCCAAAAGCCGTGGCTACCGGCTGGACAAGCCCATAGACTGGCTGGATGAACGCAAGGTGGCCGAGCATCTGGGCACACAGGCGCGCTATTTCGATCTGCGCCTGTTTGATGAGATCGACTCCACCAACACCGCCCTGATGCAGCAGGCTGGCCAAGGTGCGCCGGCCGGCCTGGTATTTGCCGCCGAGCACCAGACAGCCGGGCGCGGGCGGCGTGGTCGACGCTGGCAAGGCGAGCTCGGCGACGCCCTGATGTTCTCGCTGCTTTGGCGCTTCAACCTGGGTGTGGCCGACCTATCCGGCCTCAGCCTGGCAGTCGGCCTGGCCGTTGCCCGCGCGCTGGAAGGGCTGGGCCTCAGCGCCGCACGCCTCAAGTGGCCCAACGATATCGTGACCGAGCAAGGCGCCAAGCTGGGAGGCATCCTGATTGAACTGGCCGGGGAGGCGCACGGCCCATCCACCGTCGTGATAGGCATAGGGCTCAACCTGCGCCTGTCCGATACGGTAAGGGGCAGTGTCGAACAGGCCGCCGAATCGCTGGCCATGCTGGGCTATGGCGGCGACCGCAACCGCCTGCTGGCCGCCCTGCTGGCCGAACTGGCTGTGCTGCTGCCCCAGTTCGAACACGGTGGTTTTCTGCCCTTGTTGCCGCAATGGGAAGCCCGCCACGCCATGCAGGGGGCGCCGGCCCGCCTGCTGCTGCCCAATGGCGACAGCGTCGCTGGCACCGCGCTGGGCGTGGCGCCCGACGGCGCCCTGCGCTTTGCCACAGCCGAAGGCGAGCGGCGCGTCCATGCCGGCGAAATCAGCCTGCGGGGGGCGGCATGAGCGGCCCAACACTGTTGCTGGACGCCGGCAACAGCCGGCTGAAATGGGCGCTGCTGGCGCCCCACTCCCCCTTGAACTACCTGGCCGAGGGCAGCCTGGCCTACGATCAGTTGGCCCAACTGCCGCAGGCCTTGGCCCAACACCCTGCGGCCAGCCACATACTGGGCTGCAATGTGGCCGGGCCAGCCATCGCCGGGCAACTGGCCGCCTGCCTGGCATTACCCATAGACTGGCTGAAACCTACCGCCAGCCAGGCCGGCCTCAGCAATGGCTACCGCGAACCGGCCCAACTGGGAGCGGATCGCTGGGCAGCCATGCTGGGCGCCCGCAGCCTGGGCGCCAGCGATGCCATCGTGGTCATGGCAGGCACCGCCATGACCGTGGACGCACTGACGGCGGAAGGGGTATTCCTGGGCGGACTGATCGTGCCCGGCTACCGGCTGATGCGCCAGTCCCTGGCACAGGGCACAGCCGACCTGGGCCTGCCCGATGGCGCCACGGTGGATTTTCCCCAAGCCACCGGCGAAGCCATCGTCAATGGCGTGCTGCTGGCCCTGACCGGCGCCATCATGCAGATGCACGGCCGGCTGGAACAGCACACCGGCCATGGCGCCCAGGTGTGGCTTTCGGGGGGCGATGCCAGCCTGTTGGCGCCCTTGTTGACGCCAATACTGGCAACCCGCCTGTCCGCCGTTGATAATCTGGTCCTGCGCGGCCTGGCCAAGTTGGCCAGCGATGCCTCGCCCAACTGGAATCCTGTCCCATGAAATGGCTGTTCTTCCTGTTACTGCTCGCCAATCTGCTGTTCTTCGGCTACACCCGGCTGGCTGAGCCGCAGCCGCCGCTCGACTGGCGTAACCGCGAAGTCAATGCCGCCAAGCTGCGCATCGCCGAAGTCCTGCCCGCCAGCCCCAGCGCAACCCCACCGGTTGACGCTGCGGCCGGGCCGGCAGCCGACAGCCCGGTGGCGGCCTCCGATGCCCTCGAGGCGCAGGCGCCCGTGGTCGCCGAAGTCGCGGCTGCAGGCAAGGCCTGCTTTGCCTGGCGTGGCATACTCACCGAAGACCTGCCCAATGTCAGAAAGCGCGTGGCCGAACTCAAGCTGGGCGGTGAGATCAAATTGGAAAGCAGTGGCGGCGAAGGCCCTGTGCGTTACTGGGTACTGATACCGCCACGGGGCACCACGGCCGACGCGCAAAAGAAAGCCGACGAACTGAAGACGCTGGGCGTGACCGATTTCTTCATCATCAACGACGACAAGCGTTACCTGAACGCCGTCTCGCTAGGCCTGTTCTCGACCAAGGAAGCCGCCGAACGCCGGCTGGACAGCCTGCGCCAGCAAGGGGTGCGCACCGCCATGCTGCGCGAACGCCGAGAAGGCACCCCTGTCAGCAACACGCTTCTGCTCAAGCAGGTTCCCAGCTCGGCCAAGAAGCAGTTGAATCAGGCAGCGACCGCCTTCCGCGGCAGCACCATCACCAGCATAGGTTGCTGATTCCCCTGCAGGCTGGCGCCGTCGGCACCGGCCTGCATCACTGCAGCTCCAGCCGCAGCACCTCGCCATCCGCGGCATCGGTCAGCAGGTAGACCCAGCCATCCGGGCCCTGTCTCACGTCCCGCACCCGCCGCCCCAGATCAGTCAGTAGCTTCTCCTCGGCCACCACCCGCTCGCCATCCAGGCTGAGCCGCGCCACATGCTGGCCGCGCAAGGCGCCCACCAGCAAGCTGCCACGCCAGCCTGGGTAACGGTTGCCGGTATAAAAAGCCATGCCGGAAGGCGCGATGGAAGGATCCCAGTAATGGCGCGGCTGCTCCATGCCGTCCTTGGCCGTCCCCTCGCCTATCTTGCCGCCGCCGTAGTTGCGGCCATAGGTAATGACGGGCCAACCGTAGTTGCGGCCCGCCTTGGGTGTATTGATCTCATCGCCCCCCTGGGCGCCGTGCTCGGCCGTCCATAACTGGCCGCTTTGCGGGTGGATGGCCGCTCCCTGCACATTGCGGTGGCCCAGCGACCATATCTCCGGCTGGTAGCCCGGCTGGCCGACAAAGGGGTTATCCAGCGGCACGCGGCCGTCGTCCTGCAACCGTACCACCTTGCCCAGATGCTCCATGGGGTTCTGGGCGCGATCACGCTGAAAGCGCTCGCCCATGGCCAGGAAGAAACGCCCGTCCGGCGCAAAGGCCAGGCGTGCGCCAAAATGATTGCCGCCAGCCACCTTGGGCTGCTGGCGAAACAGCACCTGTACGCCCTGCAGTTGCTCCCCCACCAGCTTGCCGCGCGCCACCGCAGTGCCGGCCAGGCTGGCCTGCAGGGGGTCGGGCTCGGCGTAGACAAGGTAAACCCATTGATTGGTGGCAAAGGCGGGATGCAGCACCACATCGAGCAGACCGCCCTGGCCCCTGGCAAACACGGCTGGCACGCCTTTCAGCGGTGCCGATACGGCGCCATCCCTGGCCACCAAGCGCAACCTGCCCGGCCGCTCGCTCACCAGCATGCGGCCATCGGGCAAGAAGGCCAAGCCCCAGGGATGCTCCAGCCCACGCGCTACCGTCACCGCCTGTAGTTTTGGGGCGCCCGGCACAGGGGCGGCCCGCATGGGCGCGGCCTCCACAGGCACAGCCGCCGTGGGCACCTCCGCACCATGGCAGGCCACCAGGGACAGCAGGCTGGTGATGATCAAGCTATTTCTGGCAGACAAGCTTGCGTCCTCCCTCAATAAGGCACCACGCCATCCCCACCCGCCAGGGTAAGCTAGCGCTTCACGAACATCAGATCCCACACCCCATGGCCCAGGTTCAGGCCACGCTGCTCGAACTTGGTCAGCGGACGCCATTCCGGCCTTGGCGCATAGCCCTCTGCCGTATTGCGCAAGGCCGGATGGGCACTCAGCACGTCCAGCATCTGCACGGCGTAGTCCTCCCAGTCCGTCGCCATATGCACATAGGCGCCCGGCTTGAGCCGGCTGACGATGCGATCCAGAAACTCGGGCTGCACCAGCCGGCGCTTCTGTTGCCGCTTCTTGGGCCAGGGGTCGGGAAAATACAGATGGAAGCCGTCCAGGCTCTCCAGAGGCAGCATGTGCTCCACCACCTCAACAGCATCATGCCGCACCACGCGGATATTGCTCAGCTGCTTTTCGCTGATCAGCTTGAGCATATTGCCCACGCCGGGGCCATGCACCTCGATGCCCAGAAAATCGGTATCGGGCCGGGTCTGGGCGATTTCCGCCGTTGCGCCGCCCATGCCAAAACCGATTTCCAGCACCTTGGGGGCCTCCCTGCCAAAGGTCTGGGTCAGATCCAGCAGTTCATGCCGGTACTCCACCCCCCATTGCGGCATGCCCTCTTCCATGGCGCGAGTCTGCGCCTCGGAGAAATGCCCCTGGCGCAGCACGAAACTGCGGATATGGCGATGATGCGGATTGTCCAAGATGGGGCCTTTCTACTGCGAAATCGGGTTGGAACGTGTGTTCTGGGACTGGCCAAGCTTAGTGCGCCGGGCCTTCAAGTGCTTGAGGTCAGCAATGACAATAAAGCTCAGTATCACCAGCAGACCCCAGGAACTGATTTTACCCCAGTGCACCAATGTCCAGCCGGCGGCTTGCTCCGGATACTGCCAGGCGCGAAAAAACGTGGCGATGTTCTCGGCCAGCCAGACAAAGAAACCGATCAGCACAAAGGCTATCGGCATGGGCATCCAGCGCGGCGTTGCCAGCGGATGGAAGTACACCCGGGTGCGCGCAAAGACCAGCACGGCGGCGGCAATCAGGAGCCAGCGCAGATCAGGCAGGAAGTGATGGGTGAAGAAGTTTAGATAGATGGCGGCACACAGGGGCAGGCTAAGCCAGTAACTGGGGTAGCCCGTCAGCCGCAAGTCCATGATGCGCCAGGCCTGCGCCATATAGCTGGCCACGGCGGCATACATAAAGCCACTGTAGAGCGGCACCCCCAGCACCTTGCTATAGGCGAACTCCGGGTAATGCCACGAGCCTATGGCCGGATGCGTCTTGAACACCTCAAGCGCAAAACCCAGCAGATGGAACAGGCTGATGGTCTTGACCTCGTCCCAGCTCTCCAGCCGGGTGGCGATCAGCAAGCCCTGGATCAGCAATGCCGCCAGCAGGATGAAATCGTAACGCGGCAATGGCCCCAGCGGCAGCTTGGTGGACAGGGCCAGCACCACGAAGAACGAACCGGCAAATATGCAGGCGCGCGCCTCTTTCAGGCCAAACCACCAGAACTCGTGGCAAAACCGGGCGAAACCGCCCGGTGCCGGTAATACAGCAGCCTGGTTCAAGCTCGCCTCAACCTATCATGCCGGTAGTGGGCGAGCTGGGGCTGGCCGAGTACAGCTTGCGCGGCATGCGCCCCGCCAAAAAGGCCTCGCGGCCGGCTTCCACGCCCTTGCGCATGGCGCTGGCCATCAGCACCGGGTGCTGTGCCGCAGCAATGGCGGTGTTCATCAGTACGCCGTCGCAACCCAGCTCCATGGCGATGGCGGCATCCGATGCCGTGCCCACACCGGCATCGACGATGACCGGCACACGCGCCTGCTCGATGATGAGCCTGAGGTTCCAGGGGTTCAATATGCCCATGCCCGAGCCTATCAGGCTGGCCAGCGGCATAATGGCGCAACAGCCTATTTCCTCCAGCTGCTTGGCGATGATGGGGTCGTCCGAGGTGTAGACCATCACATCGAAGCCATCCTTCACCAGGGTTTCGGCCGCACGCAAGGTCTCCACCACATTGGGGTAGAGGCTGTGGGCATCACCCAGCACTTCCAGCTTCACCAACTTATGGCCATCCAGCAGCTCGCGCGCCAACCGCAGGGTACGTACCGCATCGTCGGCGCTGTAGCAGCCGGCCGTATTGGGCAGGTAGGTGAACTGGCTGGGCGGCAGGTAATCGAGCAGGCTGGGCGCCTGGGCATCCTGGCCGATATTCACGCGACGGATGGCGACAGTCACGATCTCCGCACCCGAGGCATCAATGGCCGCGCGGGTCTCGGTGAAATCCTTGTACTTGCCGGTCCCCACCAGCAGGCGGGAGCCATAGACGCGGTCGGCAATCTGGAAGGGAGCATCTTGCATGGGCTTGGTTATCCGTCAGTGTAGGGTAGCCGGGAGCAGGCGCTCCATCAGGCGCACCCTGGGGTCTTTGCCAGACTGGGCGCAGAGGGCCCAGCCATGCTTGTGATAAAAGGCAATTGCTCGCGCATTGCCGGGGGCCACACTCAGCTGTAGCCGAGCCACACCCAGTGGTTCGAACACCTTGATAAGGTAGTCGATCAGCCATGCCGCCGCGCCGGTGCCCCGATAGGCCGGCACCAGGTAGACCAGGTGGATCGTGGCGATGTCCGAGCCTGGCCGTAGACGGCCTTCCAGCTGGCCGATGATGCGATCACCGTCCCAGACATGTACGCAAGCCTGCGGCAGCGCTGCAATGCGTGCCGCCAGCCAAGCCGGATAGTCACTCTCAGAGCCATATTCGGCCGCCCAACCGGCCTCGCTGCCAAAGCTGGCGATATAGGTATCGCGCCGGGCTGCCAGGCAGTCGGCCAGGTGGCGCTCCAGGTCTATGGTGGCAAACCGCAGTGGCCGCTGCACTCAGCCGCCCCCTACTGCCACCACAATCTCCAGCCTGTCGCCGGCCAGCAGCAGCGTCTCGCCGTGCAGGCCCTTGGGCACGATTTCGCCGTTACGCTCTATGGCAATACGGCGCCCGGTATGGCCCAGCCTCTCCACCAACTGGGCCAGATTGAGATCGGGGTCGAATTGGCGGGTTTCGCCGTTAAGGGTGATGGTAATCACGGTAAGGGGTGCGCAGAGCCGGTCAAGGCCTTGATTCTAGCATTGCCCGGCCCATCGCCAGGATGGCTAAGAGCCTGTTCACAGGCTCTAGGACTTCAGCCTGTGTATCCGCACCACGCTCTCCAGCTGGCGCAGGGTCTGCATCACTCTGGCCAGGTGCTGGCGGTTTTCCACCTGTACGGTAAAGCTGATCTCGGTGTAACGATCGCCCTCGTGATCGCTGTCCATGCGCACATTCTCGATATTGGCTGCCGCCTCCGAGATGGCGGCGGCAATCTGCGCCAGCACGCCACGCTCGTGCATGGCCAGTATCTTGATCTGCACATCAAACAGCTTGCCGGCCGGGACATCCCACTCCACCTCCAGCATCTTCTCCGGGTCCACCTTGCCATGCCTGCCCACGACCTGTGGGCAGTCATGGGTATGGATGACCAGCCCCTGCCCCTGCTTGATCAGGCCGATGATGGGGTCACCCGGTATGGGATTGCAGCAGCGAGAGAACTGTACTGCCACCCCCTCGGTACCGCGTATCAGGATAGGCCCGCTCTTGGCCTCGCCTTCGGTCAGCAGCCCGGCCAGCGTCAAGAGGCGCTGCGCCACCACCACGCCTATACGCTTGCCCAGGCCGATGTCGGACAGTATCTCGTCACGACGCGACGGGGCGTTTTCCTTGAGGTAGCGCTCCCAGGATTCAGGCGGCAACTCCACACTCTGGTTCATCAAAGCCCGTGCGGCCTGACTCAGCATGCGCTCACCCAGCTGTACCGATTCCTCATAGCGCATGGTCTTGAGGAAATGCCGGATATGCGAGCGGGCCTTGCCCGTCACCACAAAGTTCAGCCAGTTGGGATTGGGCCGGGCCGTGGTGGCCGTAATGATCTCGACCTGGTCGCCGGTCTTGATGGCAGTCCGCAGGGGCATCAGGTCGTAGTTGATGCGGGCAGCAATGCAGCGATTGCCGATATCGGAGTGCACCGCATAGGCAAAATCCACCGCAGTGGAGCCTTGCGGCAGGGTCAATATCTTGCCCTTGGGGGTAAAGACATAGACCTCGCCAGGGAACAGGTCGACCTTGATATGTTCGAGGAATTCAACCGAATCCCCCGACATGGATTGGATCTCCAGCAGGCTTTGCAGCCATTGGTGGGTTTTCTGCTGCACATCGCTGACGCCATCGTCGCCGGATTTGTACATCCAGTGCGATGCCACGCCGGCCTGCGCCACCTTGTGCATATCGTGGGTGCGTATCTGCACCTCGATGGGCGTGCCATAGGGGCCGGACAGCGCCGTATGCAGGCTCTGGTAGCCATTGGGCTTGGGGATGGCGATATAGTCCTTGAACGTACCAGGGCGGGGCTTGTAGAGGCCGTGCAGCGCCCCCAGCACCAGGTAGCAGGTCGATACATCGCGGACAATGACGCGGAAGCCGTAGATATCCAGCACCTCGGAAAAGCTCAGGTGCTTCTCCTGCATCTTGCGATAGATGCTGGCCAGGTGCTTTTCGCGGCCATACACGGTGGCCTCTATCCTGGCGTCTTCCAGCTTTTGCTTGATGGCGTCCTGTATCTTGTTCACCACCTCGCGCCGGTTGCCCCGCGCCGCCTTCAGTGCCTTGCCCAGCACCTCGTAGCGCATGGGGTGCAGGTAGCGGAAGCTCCAGTCCTCCAGCTCCTGATAGATGGCATGCAGACCGATGCGGTTGGCGATAGGCGCATAGATTTCCAGCGTCTCGGCGGCAATCCGCTTCTGCTTGTCCTCGCGCATGGCATCCAGCGTGCGCATATTGTGCAAGCGGTCAGCCAGCTTCACCAGAATGACCCGCACATCGCGGGCCATGGCCATCAGCATCTTGCGGAAGTTCTCCGCCTGCGCCTCTTCCTTGCTCTGGAACTCCAGCTTCTCCAGCTTGGACAGGCCATCCACCAGCTCGGCAATAGGCTTGCCGAAGCGATCGGTCAGCTCCAGCTTGGTGACCCCGGTATCCTCCATGGTGTCATGCAGGAAGGCGGCCATCAGCGCCTGGGCATCCAGGTGATGGTCGGCCAGGATATCAGCCACCGCCAGCGGGTGGGTGATGTAGGGCTCGCCGCTCTTGCGGAACTGGGTCTTGTGGCACTCGGCGCTGAACAGGAAAGCCGTGCGCAGCAACGGCAGATCCTCGGGCTTCAGATAGCCCGATACCTTGGCGAACAGAACGTTCGCATCCCTCGCCACCAGTGCGGCGTATTCCTCGGGGACGGGAATGTCTTCGGCTATCAGCATGATGTAGGGTAGCTAGAGGGACAAAAAGCGGGCATAGCCCGCTTTTGCCCTGCCCTGCAACGCTTAGCTACGCGCCCGGTGCAGTATCTCGATGCCGATCTTGCCCGCAGCCAGCTCACGCAGGGCCAGCACGGTGGGTTTGTCGCGGCCCACCTGATCGACCAGCGGCGTGGAGCCATTGGCCAACTGGCGAGCGCGGTAGGCGGCCGTCAGGGTCAGGTCGAAACGATTGGGGATACGGTCGAGGCAGTCTTCTACGGTAATACGGGCCATGGTCATTTACTCCGGTAAAACGGCCGGCATGGCGGCCGGCACGGGTTCTGTGATGCTCAGCCCTGCAGGCTGGCAATAAGGGTCTGGTGCCGCTCGCTCTGGGCTGCCACCTTGCAGCGCTCAGCGCGGACGATACCGATGATGTCACGCACAGCCTGATCGATATGCTCGTTGACGATCACATAATCAAACTCGGCCAGGCGGGCAATCTCCTCGCGGGCATTGGCCAGGCGGCGAACAATGGCGTCTTCGCTATCGGTACCCCGATTGCGCAAACGCTGCTCCAGGACCTCGGCGCTGGGCGGCAGGATAAAGATGCCTATCTCGTCGCCAAAAATCTTGCGCACCTGCTGGGCGCCCTGCACGTCTATCTCCAGCAGGATGTCCTGGCCCGCCGCCATCGCGTCGGTAATCCACTTCTGCGATGTGCCGTAGAGATTGCCATGGACCTCGGCATGCTCCAGAAACTCGCCACGGCTTACCATGGCGAGGAACTCCTCGCGGCTGACGAAATGATAGTCGCGACCATTCTGCTCACCATCGCGCGGCGCGCGGCTGGTAAAGGAAACAGACAGTTGTACCCTGGCATCTGCGGCTAACAGCCCCCGCACCAGGGTGGCCTTGCCGGCACCCGAAGGCCCAGCCACGACGAAAAGCTTGCCTTTGCTCATAGCACTATCTCATTGATTCAAACGGCTTCACGCCAGCGTAACACAAACCACCCCTCGCCCGCATGCACAGTGGGCAGTATAGCCCCCAAGCGCCCTACGTCACGCCCAGGCTCTACCTAGGCAAAATGCCAGGTTCACGCTTCTCCTCATGCTGCGGAGGGGGCGGGTGAAATGGGCTAGATCAGGGGAATAATGATGATGGCCCAGCCCTTGCCACCTACAGCTAAAGCCTGGGCGCTGCCCAGGCCGGCCACGGTCGCCTCCACACCCCCCATTCAAACCCACTGACGCCCACGAGCACCAGCGAGGCTCCCCCTGCGGCGGCAGGAGGCGGGGGGATGGGCTAGATCAGCGGAACATTGATGATGGCCCAACCGTTGCCACATTCGGTCAAAGCCTGGGCTTTGCCCAGGCCGGTCACGATCGCCATCACCCACCCCGTCCAACCCGCTAACGCCCACGAGCGCCAGCGAGGCTCCCCTGCGGCGGCTGGGGGCGGGGGGGATGGGCTAGATCAGGGGAATATTGATGATGGCCCAGCCGCAGCCACCTACGGTCAAAGCCTCGGCGCCGCCCAAGCCGGTCACGGTCGCCTCCACCCCCCCATTCAACGCACTGACGCCCACGAGCGCCAGCGAGGCTCCCCCTGCGGCGGCAGGGGGCGGGGGGGGGGAGTGGGCTAGATCAGGGGAATAGTGATGATGGCCCAACCGTTGCCACCTACGGTCAAAGCCTGGGCTCAGCCCAGGCCGGCAACGATCGCCATCACCCAAACCCCCTGGCCATCATTCAATATTCTGCACCTGCTCCCGCATCTGCTCGATCAGCACCTTCAACTCCAGCGAGGCCTGCGAGGTCTCGACCGCCACCGACTTGGAGCCCAGGGTATTGGCCTCGCGATGCAGCTCCTGCATCAGGAAGTCCAGGCGTTTGCCAACCGCCCCGCCGGTCTTGAGGATGCGGCGCAGCTCAACGATATGGGTGCTGAGGCGGGTCAGCTCTTCCGCCACGTCGATCTTCTGGGCGAACAAAGCCACTTCCTGGCGTACCCGGTCATCGTCGGCACTACCCAGTGCCTCGACCAGCCGCAACTTCAGCTTCTCGTCATAGGCGGCCACGATGGTGGGTAGGCGTGGCTGTACCTCGTTGACGATGGCTTCGATCTTGGCGATGCGCTCGAGCATGGAATCCGCCAGCTTGGCGCCTTCGCGGCCACGGGTGGCGGCAAAATCGGCCAGCGCGATATCCAGCAGTTCCAGCGCGGTCTGCTGCATGGCCTCTGGCGTCACCGAATCGGTGGCCAGCACACCGGGCCAACGCAGCAGCTCACCCATCTTCAGGTCGCCTGCCTGGGAGGCGATATCACGCGCCTGTTGCGATAGCGCCACCAATTGCGCCAGCAGGCCGGTATTCAGCTGCAGCCGCGGCTGGGTCTCGGCGCGGGCCGAGAAACCCACGCGGCAATCGAGCTTGCCACGCGACACCTTGCCAGCCAGCTTCTCCCGCAACTGATTCTCGATCAGCCGCAGCTCTTCAGGCAGGCGCAGGTTGAGATCGAGAAAACGGTGGTTCACCGCCCGCAATTCCACGCTCAACAGGCCACCGGCCAACTCTCGGGTAGCGACGGCGTAGCCAGTCATGCTCAGTATCATGGGGTCTCCGGAATGCTATGGATAAGACGGTTTGATGCGGGGCAAAGCAGGCTAAGCTGCAATGCGCTTTGACATTGTGACGGCCCAAAACCACAATTGACACAACAACTCACATGTCATTTCATTGCCGTACTGGCAATATGGCGGGCAGCGGTCCCAAAACAGGCCGCCAATCTTACCACACGCGCCAAGACGCCTATCGATGCCACCACCCAGTAACTTCCCGCTAGCGCGCGGCTACCAGCTGCTCAATTACACCATCGTCAAGCAATTGTCGGCTGGCGGGTTCTCTATCGTCTATCTCGCGCACGACGATACCGACCAGCCGGTGGCCATCAAGGAATACCTGCCCAATGCGCTCGCCCTGCGCAGCGAGGGGGAGCGGGTGATGGCCACCTCGGCCGACAACCTGGCGCTGTTCCGCCACGGCATGAAGTGCTTTTTCGAGGAAGGCAAGACCCTGGCGCAGATACGCCACCCCAATATCGTCAAGGTGGTGAATTTCTTCCGCGCCAATGAGACCGTGTACATGGTCATGGAATACGAGCGGGGCAGGACGTTGCAGAAGGAAATCCAGCTGACCGAAGGCGGCGTGAAGGAGAACATGATCCTCTACGTCTTCGCCCACCTGCTCAACGGCTTGCGCGAAGTGCACCTGCACAAGATGCTGCACCTCGATATCAAGCCGGCGAACATCTATATACGGCGCGACGGCAGCCCGGTGCTGCTGGACTTCGGCTCTGCCCGCGAGGCGCTGAACCAGTCGGCGCTGAGCAAGTTCACACCCATGTATACCCCTGGTTTTGCCTCGCCCGAGCAATATGCCGACCGTGAGAAGCTAGGGCCTTGGAGTGACATTTATAGCGTAGGGGCCAGCATATTTGCCTGCATGAGCGGACTGGCGCCGCAGGCGGCCGACCAGCGCGCCAAGGAAGACAAATACCAGTCGGTCAAGAAAATGTGGGCTGGCCGTTATTCGGCCAGCTTGTTGGAACTGGTTGACTGGTGCCTGGAACTGGACCCGTTGGCCCGTCCGCAAAGCGTACGCGACGTACAAAAAGCCTTGGTTGAAACGGCCAGTGAGCCGCAACCAAAACCAGGCAAGGGCCTGCTGGCCGGCCTGAAAGGCAACCTGGCGCGGTTAACCCGCCTGGGCAGCAGCAAAGGAGAACAAAAATGAAATTCACGATATTCCAGGAAACCCGCCGGGGGGCGCGCCAGTACAACCAGGACCGCATGTGCTACTCCTACAGCCGCGACTCGCTGCTGATGGTGGTAGCCGACGGCATGGGCGGTCATTTGCATGGCGAAGTAGCAGCGCAGATCACGGTAGAACTGATGGCCGAGCTGTTCCAGAAAAAAGCCAAGCCCACCATCCAGAACCCGCACCAGTTCATTGCAGATGGCTGCATGAAGTGCCATGACGCCATCTTCAACTATGCTGCCAACCACAGCCTGCTGGAGACACCCCGCACCACCGTGGTGGCCGCCATCATCCAGGATGGCATGCTGTACTGGGCCCATGTGGGCGACTCCCGGCTCTACCTGATACGCAACAGCCAGGTTGCCGCCCGCACGCGCGATCACTCCAAGGTGCAGCAGATGGTGGACATGGGCCGTATCACGGCCGAGGAAGCCGAACGCCACCCGGAGAAGAACAAGATCTACAACTGCCTGGGCTCGATGTTCCCGCCCGAGGTGGAAATCGGCGGCAAGGTACCGCTGGTCGATGGCGACACCGTGCTGCTATGCACCGACGGCCTGTGGGGCTGCGTCACCCAGGGTGAGCTGGAACAGATGATGACCGGCTACCCGGTGCTGTACGCCCTGCCCCAGCTGCTGGACCGGGCCGAGGCCCGTGGCGGCATACATGGTGACAATCTGACCGGCGTTGCCATCAACTGGCACGAAGAGGACGACCACGCCACGGCTGACAGCCTGTCGACCAAGAAGCTGTCCGATGGCGAAGTGACCACCCGGCTCAATACCCTGGCATCCGACAAGGCCTTGAAGGAAAATAAGGAAGTCACCGAGGCCGATATCGAAGCCGCCATCAACGAGATACAGGCCGCCATCAACAAGTACTCTCGCTAGGGCACAGCCAGGCGCCCGCGCAGTGCCTACGGCTAGCGCCAGAGAAACCTCTGGTGCTAGTCCGTAACCCTCATCTCCGAACCAAGAGCCCGTTCAAAGCACTTGCCGGGCTCTCAGCTTTCGCGCCGGCGCCACCACCAACCCATGCCCAGCCCCAGCGCCGCCAGCAGCAGTGCCGCCGTATTGCCCCAGAGCAGGTACGGGGTGTTGCCCTGCATGCCCTGCACCATGGCGTAGAGCGTGCCCTCGATCCGCTCGGGCAACCGCGCCTGGTAGTGGCCGTCTGGGGTAATGGCCGCCGTGGTGCCGCTATTGGTGGCCCGCAACATCGGCCGCCCTGTCTCCAGCGCCCGCGCCTGCGATATCTGCCCATGCTGGGCCAGCGCCACCGAGCCATCGAACCAGGCCAGATTGGAGAGATTCAGCAGGATGGTGGCCTGGCGGGCATTGGGCAGCAATTCCTCGCCAAATACGTCTTCGTAGCAGATATGCGCGGCAATCCGCTGGTCGCGCACCTTGAGCGGCGTCTGCTGCGGGCCGCCCGAGCTGAAATCAGCCAGCGGCATGTTCAGCAGATTGTCGTAGACCCAGGCCAGCAGCGGCCGCATGGGTACATATTCGCCAAACGGCACCAGGTGGGCCTTGTAGTTGGCCGGCCGCTTCGGGTCGCTCAGCAAGACTGCACCGTTGTAGTAGCGCTGGCTGCGCACGTCCAGCCGCGGCACGCCGCCTATCAGGGCCGCCTGCTGAGCCGCCACATGGGCCAGCATGCCATCCAGCACCTCCGGAAAATAGCCGTCCATATCGTGCAGAAAGATGGGGAAGGCGGTTTCCGGCATCACGATCAGATCGGCCTTGGCCTTGCCGACCAACTGGTAATAGGTGTCGAGGTTGTAGGCCAGGTCCTCGGCGCCCCATTTGCGGTTCTGCGGGATGGCACCCTGCAGCAGCGCCACCTTCAGCGGCTTGCCGCTGGGCTCGGTCCAGGCCACCTGCTTGAGGCCATAGCCCAGGCCGCCCAGCAGCAGCACACCGGCCAGCGCCAGGCCATCGACCCGATCAAAGCGCCTACCCATCAACCAGGCGGCAATGCCACCCACCAGGGCAATCAGGCCGCTGACACCATAGATACCGACCAAGGGGGCGTAGCCTGCCAACGGGCCATCGGGTATCTGGCTGTAACCCACGGCCGCCCAGGGAAAGCCGGTGAACACCCAGCCGCGCAGCCATTCGGCCAGCAACCACAGGGCCGGCAGCAGGCACAGCAGCAGGGCGGCGCGGGACTGCCCGGCCAGCCGCTTGCCAGCCCAGGCCGTCAGGGCCGGGTACAGGGCCAGGAAGGCTGCCAGCAGCAAGACCGCCAGTGCCGCCAGCGGCGCAGGCATGCCGCCATAGGTATGCAGGCTGATGAATATCCAATGTATGGTGCCGGTGAAATACCCCAGGCCCCAGGCCCAGCCTATATAGGCCGCTCGCCTGGGTGTGGGCGCAACGTCGATCAGGCCAAACAGCAAGGCCAGCGACAAGGGCAGCAAGGGCCAGAACGAGAACGGCGCAAAGCCGAACACGGCAATGCCGCCTATCAGGGCAGGCGGCAGCGCCCGGCCAAGCAGCCGGGCGGCGGTGGTGAGGCGGCTCACGTCTCGTCCGAGGCGGCTTCGCGCTCGACCAGCAAGGAATACACGCGGCGGCTGTCGGCACGTATCACACGGAAGTGATAGCCCTCGATACTGATGGCGTCGCCCCGCTTGGGCACCCGGCCAAACTCGGTCACCACCAGGCCACCGACGGTGTCGATGCCATCAGGCTGGTAAGCACTGCCCAGGGCTATATTGAGATCACCCACCAGGGTAGTGGCCTTGACCCGCCAACGTCCCTGCTTGTCGGGGCGGATATTGTCCTCGGTCTCATCGAAATCGTACTCGTCTTCGATATCACCAACGATCTGCTCGACCACGTCCTCTATGGTGACCAGGCCCGCCACGCCACCATACTCGTCCACCACAATGGCCATGTGGTTGCGGTTGGCGCGGAACTCCTTGAGCAGCACATTGAGACGCTTGGATTCAGGTATGAACACGGCCGGCCGCAGCATGGGCCGCAGGGCAAACTGTTGGCTCACGTAGTAGCGCAGCAGATCCTTGGCCAGCAGTATGCCGACGATATTGTCCTTGCTACCCTCGTACACCGGGAAGCGCGAGTGGGCCGTATCGATGACGTAGGGTATGAAATCCTCGGGCGGGGTGGCGATATCGATCGCATCCATCTGCGAGCGGGGCACCATCACATCGCGCACCTGCAGGTCACCCACCTGCAGCACACCCTCTATCATTTCGAGTGCGTCGGCATCGAGTAGATGGCGTTCGAACGCCGAATGCAGCAGCTCCACCAGTTCCTGCCGGTCTTCCGGCTCACGCAGGAGGAAGGCGGTCAGGCGCTCCAGCCAGTTGGGTTTATGGTCGTTATTCGGCTTGGGCGATCGACTAGAGGGTAAGTCCATGAGGCAATAGGAAAAATGACAATGGGGGGATTATAGCCGGCTCTGCCGGCTGCGTTCTTACATTACGGTTTCGTAAAATTCGATAGGCAAGCCGTCGGGATCACGGCAAAAGGTGTAGCGGGCACCCGTGTATTCGTCCACCCGCAGCGGCTCGCAGGCTATTCCGTACTGTGCCAGCCGTTGCAGCAGGGGCGCCATTGCCGTCACCCGCAATGCCAGGTGGCGCAAGCCTTGCGCCTCGGGCTGGCTGGCGCGGGGTGGGGCCGCCGGAAAAGTGAACAACTCCAGCTGACCGCCATCGGGCAGCTGCACATCCACTTTCCAGGAGTCACGCGCGGCACGGTAATGCGCCGCCACCTCCTGGCCACCCAGCACCTCGCAATAGAAGCGCCGCGCTGCGGCCAGATCGGTCACGATAATGGCAACATGGTGCAGGCCGGCAATCATGCAGCCAGACCTTCGGGCAGCGTCATGCATACCAACTCAACCGCGCCATGAAGTCGGAAGGCACGCACCAAGTCCAGCACATCGTTTTCGTCCTCACCTGGGTGGCTGGTGGTGAGTGCGAACAATTCAACATCACGGCCTGTCTCTATCATTACCCAGTCCAGCGCCGCTTCCCAGGCGGCACAATCAACGCCATGGAAGCAGCACAAGGCGGGTAGTCGATCGGCCAACTGGCGCAAGGCAGGTTCGTACGCAACCGCATACGGGCAAAGCGTCCGGATCACGACGGCAAGCGAGGCCACCTCTGCCCGGCCCTCACGCCTCGTCCGGCGCACCCTTCTCGCTCAGATAGGGGTCGGGATAGCCCAGGCTTTGCAGGATGGCGGTTTCCAGGGCTTCCATGGCCTCGGCTTCCACCTCATCCATATGGTCGTAGCCCTGCAGATGCAGCACGCCATGGACCACCAGGTGAGCCCAGTGCGCCTCCAGGGTCTTGCCCTGCTCCAGCGCCTCGCGCTCGACCACTGGTGCGCACAGCACCAGGTCGCCCATCAGGATGTCGTCCATGCCCGGCATGGCTTCGCCCTCATTGAAGGCAAAGCTCAGCACATTGGTCGCATAGTCCTTGCTGCGATAGTCGCGGTTCAGCGCACGGCCTTCGGCCTCGTCCACCACCCGCAGGGTCAGCGAGGCATCAAGCCCCGCCTCCAGCGCGGCGGCAGCCCACAGGCGCAGCAGCTTCTTGCCGGGCGTGCCCTTGGGGCGCACACCATACTGCACCGCCAAGTCCAAGGAGCCTTCGCGGTCCGCACCCAGCACCGAAAGATCAACCGGGTCGCGCTCCACTTCGATACGCACGGCATTGGCGGCACCCGGGCGCAGCAACAGCCGCGCCGGAGCATGATCCCCGGCCGGCGTGCCGATCAGCAGACCATCCTGCTCATCAAGCAGTACCTGCAGCTCGCTGCCGTCGGCCAGCACGATGCGCAAGGCCTCAGCCTTGACCCGCTTTTGCTTGCCATCGGCATCAACGGCATAGACTTCTGGCTTACTCATCGTTCTTTTCCTTGGCGCGATCGCGCTTTTCATAGGCATCGACTATCTTTTGCACCAACGGGTGCCGCACCACGTCATCACTCTTGAAATAGTGCAAGGCTATGCCGCGCACATTCTGCAGCACATGCTGGGCGTCGATCAGGCCGGACTTCTGGTGGCGCTGCAAGTCGATCTGGGTGACATCGCCGGTTACCACGGCCTTGGAACCAAAGCCGATGCGGGTCAGAAACATCTTCATCTGCTCGGGCGTGGTGTTCTGCGCTTCGTCCAGAATGATAAAGGCGTGATTGAGGGTACGGCCACGCATAAAGGCCAGCGGCGCCACCTCGATGATGCCCCGCTCGAACAGCTTGGTGACCTTGTCAAACCCCATCAGGTCGTAGAGGGCGTCGTAGAGCGGGCGCAGATAGGGGTCCACCTTCTGCACCAGGTCGCCCGGCAGGAACCCCAGCCGCTCGCCAGCCTCCACCGCCGGCCGCACCAGCACCAGCCGCTTGACCAGGTCGCGCTCCAGCGCATCGACCGCGCTGGCAACGGCCAGATAGGTCTTGCCGGTACCGGCAGGGCCGATACCGAAAGTGATATCGTGCTCCTGTATGGCCTTGAGGTAGTGATTCTGCCTGGGCGTACGGCCACGCAGATCGGCGCGCTTGGTCAGCAGCACCGGCATGCCGTCTTCGCCAGCCACCATGGCGTCTGTCGGATGCGCCACCTCAATCAAGCCCAGCTGTATCTCCTCGACATCGATGGGCCGCCGCGATATGGCATAGAAGCGCTCCAGCAACTCAGTGGCCAGCTTAGTCTGCACCACCCGGCCAGAGATGCTGAAATGCTCGCCACGGCGGGCAATATCGACTTCCAGGCCGTTTTCTATCTGGCGCAGATTTTCATCAAGGGCGCCGCACAGATTGGCCAGTCGGCCGTTGTCTACAGGTTCAAAGCTGATTTCACGGGTAGCGTGACGGATGCTCATGGCGTGAGGCGTTTCTCGTGGCTGCGTTGCGGGTGACCAATGATACGGCGATAACCCATGCTTTCGTAGAAATGCATGGCCGGCTCGGCATTGGTATACAGCACCAGGCGCTTGAAGTGCTGCCGGGCGTGTTGCTCGATGGCGCCGATCAGGGCATGGCCCACGCCGTGGCTGCGGGCCTCGGGATGCACATACACCCGCCGCACCCGCCCCAGCGTATCGTCATCACAGTCGCGATTGATCCCCGCCACCCCCACCAGCCGGTCCGCCATCCAGACGGCCAGAAAGGCTTCGCCTTCCTGGTCGAAACGGTTATCGCCGCAGCGCCAGTCATCGATCAGGCGGCGCAGAAAGCGGAATCCCTCTGCCTCGCCCAACACACAGAGGGCCTCTACGCCCTCGGGTAGATCGGCCACCGGCACGATCTGCACCGGCGCCTCGTTACCGATCGCTACGGTAGACATCATGCGCTGACGGTCTCGCGCGTCACGATCTCGCCACGCAGGCTGTGCGGCATGGCCTCGGTGATCAGCACCTCGGTGAACTGATTGATCAGGCGGGCATGGCCGGCGAAGTTGACGATGCGGTTGTTGTCGGTGCGGCCCGCCAGCTCACTGGCATCCTTGCGGGCGTGGCCTTCCACCAGCACGCGTTGCACCGTGCCCACCATGCGGCGGTTTTCTTCCTGGGCGAACGCCTCGATACGGGCCTGCAGCCGCATCAGGCGCTTGACCTTGTCCTCATGGCTTACGTCATCGGGCAGATCAGCAGCCGGCGTACCGGGGCGGCGGCTGTAGATAAAGCTGAAACTGGCGTCAAAACGCACATCTTCAATCAGCTTCATGGTGCGCTCGAAGTCCTCATCCGTTTCGCCGGGGAAGCCGACGATAAAGTCGGACGACAGGCAGATATCGGGACGCGCCTCGCGCAGCTTGCGCACGATGGCCTTGAATTCCAGGGTGGTATAGCCGCGCTTCATGTTCACCAGCACCCGATCAGAACCTGCCTGCACCGGCAGGTGCAGGTGCGATACCAGCTTGGGCAGATTGCGGTAGCAATCGATCAGCCGCTGTGTCATTTCCTTGGGGTGGCTGGTGGTATAGCGAATGCGCTCGATACCGGGTATCTCGTGGACATATTCCAGCAGCAGTGCAAAGTCGGCGATCTCGCCGTCTTCCATCTTGCCCAGGTAGGCATTGACGTTCTGCCCCAACAGGGTGACTTCCTTGACGCCCTGCTGCGCCAGGCCCGCCACTTCGACCAGCACGTCCTCGAACGGCCGGCTGACTTCCTGACCACGGGTGTAAGGCACCACGCAGAAGGAACAGAACTTGGAGCAGCCTTCCATGATGGAGACAAAGGCGGTGCCGCCTTCAACCCGCGCAGGCGGCAGATGGTCGAATTTCTCAATCTCCGGGAAGGAGATATCCACCTGGGAAGCGCCGCTGGCACGCCGCTGGGCAATCAACTCAGGCAGGCGGTGCAGGGTCTGGGGGCCGAATACCAGGTCCACGAAGGGCGCCCGCTTGACGATGGCCTCCCCCTCCTGCGAGGCGACACAGCCACCCACGCCTATCAGCAGATTGGGGTTCTGCAGCTTGAGTTCGCGCACCCTGCCCAGGTCGGAAAACACCTTCTCCTGCGCCTTTTCGCGCACCGAGCAGGTGTTGAACAGGATGACATCAGCCTCCTCGGGATTATCGGTCTTGGTCAGGCCCTCCGACGCGTTGAGCACATCCACCATCTTGTCCGAGTCGTACTCGTTCATCTGGCAGCCGAAGGTTTTGATGAAGACTTTCTTGCTCACGATAATCCGCCTTGAAATCAAGCCCTTAGTTTACGCCAATCACCACGGCGCGCGCATAAGGCAAAAGCCCGCTGCCTTACGGCAACGGGCTTTAAAAACCTGGTGGCTATGACTGGACTTGAACCAGTGACCCCAGCATTATGAGTGCTGTGCTCTAACCAGCTGAGCTACATAGCCAACGAAGAGGGCGTGATTATCCGCAGCGCCCCGCTATTCGTCAAGCGCCACGCGCAAATCTTTTCAGACAGCTATAAACCGCCCGAGCGGTCATCCCGGCCAAACCCCGCCAGCAAGCCCGGCAGCGCCAGGTTGCGCGAGAAGGCAATGACCTTGAACAACTCGCCCATCTCGGCCGGCCCCACCAGCTTCTGCGCCGCTGCGGCCGCCCTGAAGTAGTCCTGGCTCTGGCTGTCCATCCCGGCCATGCATTCCAGCAGGCCCGCATCCAGCAGGAAGGCACCCTGGGCCGTATAGCCCTCCAGTTGCCAGCCTGCCGCCTCCCCCGCACGCCAGATGGCCGAGAAATCCACATGCGTGGTGATGTCCTCCAGGCCCGGCAGATGAAACGGATCGTCGTGGCTATGGTGGCGGTAGTGGCACATCAGGGTGCCCTTGTGTCGCTGCGGGTGGTAGTACTCGCTGGCCACAAAGCCATAGTCCGGCAAGATCAAGACGCCCTGCCTGGTGGCCTCTGCCAGGCTGGCCACAAAGCCACACGCCTCGGGCTGTATCTCGGTCAGATAGCCATCCGGCAGACCGTCAGTAGCGATATGCGCCACCACGGCAATATCCACCAGCGGTTTATCCTCCCAGGCCAGACCTTCGCGCCAGCACACGCCACGCTCCCACCACGCACCACCCTGCCAACAGACCAGCCGGCATGGCATAGCATCGAGCACCTCGTTGCCGACAATGGCGCCGACAAACGCCTGCGGCAGCGCAGTCAGCCAGCTCACCCGTGCCAGCAAGTCGGGTTCGGCAGCCAGCGTCTCACGCTGCCGCTGCGCCAGCTCGGCCGATAATTCCAGAATCAGATAGCGCGCCGGCAACTGCCCCAGCGCAGCCAGCGCCTGCAGCATGTCCAGCGCCAACCTGCCTGAGCCCGCCCCCACCTCAAGCACATCGCCACCGCACTGCCGCAGCACCTGGGCCACAGGCCGGGCCAGGCACTGGGCAAACAGCGGCGACAATTCCGGCGCCGTGATGAAGTCCCCGGCGGCACCGAACTTGCGGCTACCGCCGCTGTAGTAACCCAGGCCAGGGGCGTACAGGGCCAGCCGCATATAGTCGGCAAAAGATAGCCAGCCGCCAGCCTGGTTCAGTTCATGCTGTATCAGTTGCAACAGGGCCTGGCTGGCGGCCTGTTGCGCAGCGCTGGGCGCGGGAAGGGAGGTCATGTGCTAGATTCGATGCCATCAGAGAACACGCAGTTTAACGAGGGTGCATCATGCAGGGCAAAGTGGCATTGGTAACCGGCGGCGCCAAGCGGGTAGGCGCCAGCATCGTACGGCGGCTGCATGGCGCCGGCTGGAACATCATGCTGCATTACCGCAGCTCCAGCACCGAGGCGCGCGCGCTGGCCGCCGCACTCAATCTGCAGCGCAGCGGCAGCGTCGCCCTGGCCCAGGCCGATCTGCTCAATATTGCCGGCCTGCCCATGCTGGTACAGCAGACCCTGCAGCAATTCGGCAGGCTGGATGCCCTGGTCAACAATGCCTCCAGTTTCTTCCCCACCCGCGTGGGCGATATCAATGAAGACAACTGGGCCGACCTGATAGGCAGCAACGTCAAAGCCCCCTTGTTCCTGGCGCAGGCCGCCGCGCCCGAACTGAAAAAAAGCCATGGCTGCATCGTCAGCATTGCCGATATCCATATCGAGCGCCCCATGCGCGACCATGTGGTTTACACCATAGGCAAGGCCGGCCTTGCCGCCATGACACGGGCGCTGGCGCGTGATCTGGCACCCGAAGTCAGGGTCAATGCCGTGGCACCTGGCGCCAATGTCTGGCCCGATGCGGACTCGGTGTTCGATGAGCTGCATCGCCAGCGCATCGTCGGCAGCATACCGCTCAAGCGCGTGGGCGAACCCGACGATCTGGCCCGCACCATCCAGTTCCTGATCGAGGATGCCCCCTACATCACTGGCCAGATCATCAACGTAGACGGCGGCCGTAGCGTATATCTCTGATTTGCCAGGGCGGCCGGCCATGCTGATTTTCGTGCAAGCAGACGGCGCCAAGGCAAAAAACCCTGTAAAATCACGCCCTTTCGCATTTCAGGGTGGCCGATATGGACGCCGTAATACAGAAGCCGGCACTGACCGACGCCGAGCAAAAAGCCAAATACAACTTTGACAAGCTGGCCAAGCGCCTGCGCCATGCCGTGGGTGACGCCATCGACGACTTCGGCATGATAGAAGCCGGCGACCGCATCATGGTCTGCCTGTCCGGCGGCAAGGACAGCTACACCATGCTGGATATCCTGCTGAGCCTGCAAAAGAGCGCGCCCATCGATTTCGAGCTGATTGCCGTCAATCTGGATCAAAAACAGCCCGGCTTTCCCGAGCACGTGCTGCCCGCCTATCTGGACAAGCTGGGCGTGCCTTACAAGATCGTCGAGGAAGATACCTACTCCATCGTCAAACGCGTGGTGCCTGAGGGCAAGACCACCTGCGGCCTGTGCTCGCGCCTGCGGCGCGGCATCCTGTACCGGGTCGCCGACGAACTGGGCTGCACCAAGATCGCGCTGGGCCACCATCGCGACGACATACTGGAAACCCTGTTCCTCAACATGTTCCACGGCGGCCGCCTGAAAGCCATGCCGCCCAAGCTGGTGAGCGACGATGGCCGCCATATGGTGATACGCCCACTGGCCTACTGCCGCGAGAAGGACATAGAACGCTACGCCGAACTGCGCGCCTTCCCCATCATCCCCTGCAATCTGTGCGGCTCGCAGACCAATCTGCAGCGCGTGGTGGTGGGCGATATGCTGCGCGACTGGGACAAACGCTTCCCCGGCAGGCTGGAGAGCATGTTCCGCTCCCTGCAGCATGTCGTGCCCTCGCACCTGGCCGATCCCCAGCGCTTCGACTTCAAGGGCCTCAAGACGCAGGACACCCCCTTCGAAGATGGCGATACCGCCTTCGATGCACTGGAACTGCCGCAACCGCCTGAGGGCAGCCTGCGCGGCATCAGCATCATGGATAGCCGCGACAAGCTGGAAGGGTGCCACTGATGCGGCGCTTCGGTAAGCGCGTGCACAAGTCGCCGCACGAGGAGGTCGTGGTCGACGTCAGCGAGAAGGACGGCATACGCTCGCTGCACCTGGGCTCGGAGGCCATACAGAGCTCCATGCGGGTACGCGACCCCTATGAGCTGGTGCTGGGCTACAGCCGCTGCATGTTCTCCTTCCTGCTGTTCCGCGAGCCACCGCGCAATATGCTGATGGTGGGCCTGGGCGGGGGCTCCATCGCCAAGTTCGCCTACAAGCACCTGCCCGAGACCCGCATCGTGGTGGTCGAGCTGCTGCCCCAGATCGTCAGCGTAGCCCGCTCCATGTTCTTCCTGCCGCCGGACGATGAACGGCTGCAGGTCATCGTCGGCGACGGTGCAGACCATATCGAGAACATGGTCAATCCGGTGGATGTGATCATGCTGGACGCCTACGGCGCCACCGGCATAGCCGAACCGCTGTCCACCGAGGACTTTTTTGGCCGCTGCCGCGATCACCTGACACCCGAAGGGGTGCTGATGGTCAATCTGTGGGGTTCGGACTCGCGCTTCAATGCCTATGTGGACAGGCTAAGCCGCGCCTTTGATGGCCTGGTGCTGTGCCTGCCCGCCCGCCAGCGCGGCAATGTCACCGCGCTGTGCTTCAAGCGGGGCTGCAACAGCCCAACCTGGTCGGCGCTGACCGAGAAGGCACTGGAACTGGAGCAGCGCTACCCGCTGGAGTTCGCCGAGTTCGCCAGCGACCTGAGCCGCATGAATGTGCACAACGACCGTCGGCTATTGATATAGCAGGAGTTTTTCCAGCCAGGCGCAAACCCCCGCCGACTTGCTGCAAAGCAGCATCAGCCTTTGCTTTCCATCACCGTGCCGATGTGAAAAAATCAAGACAACTTAACGATTTCCTACGGTGATACCCATGCTCGATCGAGACGGTTATCGCCCCAACGTTGGCATCATTATCTGCAACGACAAAAACCAGGTTTTTTGGGGCAAGCGTGTTCGCGAACATTCCTGGCAGTTCCCGCAGGGCGGCATCAAATCGGGCGAAACGCCCGAGCAGGCCATGTTTCGTGAGCTGATGGAAGAAACCGGGCTCAAGCCCGAGCATGTCCGCATCCTAGGGCGCACCCGGGACTGGCTGCGCTATGACGTGCCCACCCATTGGGTGCGGCGGGAGTGGCGCGGCACCTATCGCGGCCAGAAGCAGATCTGGTTTCTGCTGCGGCTGGTCGGCCGTGAGTGCGATGTCTGCCTGCGGGCCTCGCACCACCCGGAGTTTGATGCCTGGCGCTGGAATGAATACTGGGCGCCGCTGGAGGCCGTGATCGAGTTCAAGCGCGGCGTCTACGAGCAGGCACTGTCTGAGCTGGCACGCTTTCTGACACCCCATCCTCGCCAAAAAGCACTTCCACGACAACAAGAAGCACCACGCTGACTATACTCCTCGCTGAAACGCCTCTCGGCAGCTAGTATTCAGCTGCCGTTAGGCTTACACGGATTATATTGGCCCTTTGAATGCAATCGTGGTCTTGGTTGCGCCGCACAATAACGGTAGCATTGGCAGATGCGACAACAAATACTCGTTACCGGGGGAGCCGGCTACATAGGCAGTCATACCTGTGTGGAACTGCTGGCCGCAGGCTACGACCTGGTCGTCGTCGACAATTTCTCCAACAGCAAGCCCGCTGTGCTGGATCGCGTTGCCGCCATTGCCGGCCGCGCCATGATCTGGCACGAGGGTGATCTACGTGATCGTGGCTTGCTGCAGCGCCTTTTCGACAAACACCCGTTCGCGGGTGTGTTGCATTGCGCCGGCGTCAAATCCATCTCCGAAGCCCAGCAGTTCCCCCTCAAGTACTATCAACATAATCTCGAAGCCAGCCTGACCCTGCTCGACGCCATGGCGCGGCACAATGTACGCAGGCTGGTATTCAGCTCCTCAGCAACGGTCTACGGCGAAGCTGCCCGCGTGCCTTACCGCGAGGAAGCCCCGGTGGCGCCCAACACCGTCTACGGCCGCAGCAAGGCCATGGTGGAGGGCATATTGCACGACCTGGTACAGGCCGACCCCAGTTGGCGTATTGCCATACTGCGTTATTTCAATCCTGTGGGCGCCCACCCATCGGGCCTGATAGGCGAGGACCCCAGCGGCGCCGTCAACAACCTGATGCCCCACCTGTGCCAGGTTGCCGTTGGCCGTCAGGACGAACTATCCATCTTCGGCCATGACTACCCCACGCCCGACGGCACTGGCGTACGCGACTACCTGCATGTGTGTGATATGGCTGAGGGCCACGTCAAGGCATTGCAGCACACCGCCGGCGAAAGCGGCCTGCTGACCCTGAACCTGGGCATGGGCCGCGGCCACAGTGTGCTGGAAGTCATACGCGCTTTCGAGCAGGCCTGCGGCCAACGTATACCTTCGCGCTTCGTGGCACGCCGCCAGGGCGACCTGGCCAGCTACTATGCCGACCCCAGCCGGGCGGCCGATATACTGGGTTGGCGCGCCAAGCGCGACCTGCTGGAAATGTGTGCCGACGCCTGGCGTTGGCAATCGCAAAACCCGAACGGCTACTGAGCCGCCCTGCTCTACACCCGCCGGCCCATTCGTTGCTCCCGCACAACAGGCCGCCGGGGTTGGCGGGCCCGCCCAGCACTGCCGCCTTATCTATTCGGAGTGCATCTTGATTCTTGTTACCGGCGGCGCGGGTTTTATCGGCGCCAATTTTATTCTGGAGTGGCTCAAGCAGTGCGACGAGCCCGTCATCAACCTCGACAAGCTGACTTACGCTGGCAACCGCGACAATCTGCAAGTCCTGGCCAACGATGATCGCCACCGCCTGGTACAAGGTGACATAGGCGACAGCGCCCTGCTGGCACAGCTGCTGAGCCAGTATCAGCCGCGCGCCATCATCAATTTTGCGGCGGAATCGCATGTAGACCGCTCGATACACGGCCCGGCCGATTTCATCGAGACCAATGTACTGGGTACATTCCGCCTGCTGGAGGCCACACGCGCCTACTGGCAAGGCCTGGCGGCGGCGGCCAAGGCCGACTTCCGCTTTCTGCATGTCTCCACCGACGAAGTCTACGGCTCGCTGGAGCGGCAAGACCCTGCTTTCGCCGAAACCCACCAGTACCAGCCCAACAGCCCCTATTCCGCCTCCAAGGCGGCATCCGATCATCTGGTACGGGCCTGGCACCATACCTATGGCCTGCCGGTACTGACCACCAACTGCTCCAACAACTACGGGCCGTATCAGTTTCCAGAGAAGCTGATACCGCTGATGATTACCCACGCGCTGGCCGGCAAGGCCCTACCCATCTACGGCGATGGCCAGAACGTGCGTGACTGGCTCTATGTGGGTGACCACTGCGCCGCCATACGTCAGGTACTGGGTCACGGCCGCCTGGGTGAGACCTACAATATCGGCGGCTGGAACGAAAAGCCCAATATCGAGATCGTCCACCTGATCTGCGACCTGCTGGACCAGGCCCACCCCCGCCAGGATGGCCGCTCCTACCGCGAACAGATCAGCTATGTGACCGACCGCCCCGGCCATGATCGCCGCTACGCCATTGATGCCCGCAAGGTGGAACGCGAGCTGGGCTGGCGCCCCAGCGAGACCTTCGAGACTGGCATACGCAAGACCATAGACTGGTATCTGGCCCATCCCGACTGGCTGGCCCGCATTGCCAATGGCAGCTATCGTGCCGCGACCACAGAGAGCGTACCCGCATGAAGGGCATCATCCTGGCCGGTGGCTCCGGCACCCGCCTTTACCCCGCCACGCTGGCCGTCAGCAAGCAGCTGCTGCCGGTATACGACAAACCCATGGTCTATTACCCCCTGACCACCCTGATGCTGGCGGGGATACGCGACATCCTGCTGATCTCCACCCCGCAGGATACGCCGCGCTTCCAGCAACTGCTGGGCGATGGCTCGCAATGGGGCATACGGCTGCAGTACAAGGTGCAGCCCAGCCCCGACGGGCTGGCGCAGGCTTTTATCCTGGGCGAGGAATTCATCGCCGGCGACAGCGTTGCCCTGGTGCTGGGTGACAACATCTTCTACGGCCATGATTTCCAGTCCCTGCTGACCAATGCCGCCCAGCGCAGCGAGGGCGCCACCGTATTTGCCTATGCGGTGACCGACCCGGAGCGTTATGGCGTAGTGGAATTCAATGCACAGGGCCAGGCTGTCAGCCTGGAGGAAAAGCCCAAACAGCCCAAGTCGCGCTATGCGGTGACCGGCCTGTATTTCTACGACCACCGCGTGGTGGAAGTGGCCAAGTCCATCCAACCCTCGGCACGGGGCGAGCTGGAGATTACCGACGTCAACGCCCGCTACCTGGAATGGAATGCGCTGAACGTGGAGATCATGGGCCGGGGCTATGCCTGGCTGGATACCGGCACCCATGAATCCATGCTGGAGGCCTCTCTGTTCATCCAGACCCTGGAAAAGCGCCAAGGCCAGAAGATAGCCAGCCCGGAGGAGGTCGCCTTCCGCCAGGGCTATATCGACGCGGCGGCCCTGCAACGGCTGGCCCAGCCCATGGCCAAGAATGCCTACGGCCAATACCTGCTGAGCCTGCTGGCAGATGACAGGCCGTTCCGCTGATGCCAGCACCATGCGGCTAGGCCTGCTGGTCCCCACGCTGAATGCCGGCCCCCGCTGGGTCGAATGGCTGGCCGCCCTGGCCAGCCAGACCCGGCAACCAGACCGCACCCTGATCATCGACTCCAGCTCCAACGACCAGACCGCCGAGCTTGCCCGCGATGCCGGGCTGGAGGTGTGCAGCATCGCCCGCACGGACTTCGACCATGGCGGCACCCGCTTGTGGGGCCTGCAACGGCTAAACGACTGCGATGTGGTGGTCTGCATGACCCAGGATGCCCTGCTGTCCTCGCCCGAAGCCCTTGCCAGGCTGCTGGTGGCGTTCGAGCAGACCGATGTGGCCGCTGCCTATGGCCGGCAGCTGCCCCACCATGACGCCACGCCGCTGGCGACACATGCCCGCCAGTTCAATTATCCGGCCCGGTCCCACGTGGTGAGCTACGCCGATCGGCAACAGCTGGGCATCAAGACTGCTTTTTGCTCCAACTCCTTCTCAGCCTGGCGCCGACGCGACTTGATGGCACTGGGTGGCTTCCCACAGCGCACCCTGCTGGCAGAGGACATGCTTGCCTGCGCCAGGTTGCTGCAAGCAGGTTTCCGCGTCGCCTACGTGGCAGACGCCTGTGTAGCCCACTCGCACAACTACCCGGCCACGGCCGAATTCCGCCGTTACTTTGATACCGGCGCCCTGCATGCGGGCGAACCCTGGCTGCTGCACAGCTTTGGCCAGGTGGCGGGGGAAGGATTGCGCTATGTCAGGTCGGAGTGGCGCAGCATGCGCATGCACGGCCGGATATGGCAGTGGCGCAGCCTCAAGGCTAGCGGCATGAAGTGGCTGGGCTACCAACTGGGCAAGCGCTCGCGCCGGCTACCCCGTTGGCTATGCCAGCGCCTCAGCATGCACCCGCGCTGGTGGCAGCCCCCCGGCCGGCCTTAGCGCGGGCTATGGGCTTGCATCGCTGCGGCGAGGTGAAGTGGGTGATTGCCATCAGGGGATAGCCCAGGGTATCGGGCATCGCCGGTGCTTAGCGCCAGCATCCCTCTGTGCAAGCCCCATCCATAAGCGGTGTCGTTATCCGACTTTCAGTAAGCACCGCGCCGATTCAGCACCACCAGGCAGGTACGTAGCAGGATGGTGAAATCCAGCCACAAGCTCCAGTTGCGTACATAGTGGGCATCCAGCGCCACGCGCTGGGCATAGCTGGTGTCATTGCGGCCACTTACCTGCCACAAACCGGTAATACCAGGCCGAACCGCCAGGTAGCTGGCCAGGGCCTCACCATAGCGCGGCAACTCCTCGCTGACGACCGGGCGCGGCCCCACCAGGCTCATCTGCCCTCGCAACACATTCCATAGCTGCGGCAGCTCATCCAGGCTGGACTTGCGCAGGAAGGCACCCAAGGGGGTAACACGAGGATCCTGCTTCAGCTTGAAATCCTGCTGCCATTGCCGTCGTGCCTCTGGATCGCGGGCCAGCAGATCAGCCAAGCGCTGCTCGGCATCCACATACATGGTGCGGAACTTGTAGCAATGGAAAGTCCGGCCATGGCGGCCCACCCGGACATGGCCAAACAGCGGCCGTCCGCCCTGCAGGCACAACAGGCCATACAGCAGCAGCAGCACAGGCGCACACAGCAACAGCGCCAGCAGACCCAGCAGAATATCCAGCAGACGCTTGGTGCCGCTGTTGAAGCGGCTCAACAAGGGCGACATCAGCTCAGCAACTGGCGCAATTGCGCCGTATCGAGATGGGTCACATAGGCCTGGCTCATCGCGCGCAACAGCACGAAGCGTATACGGCCGGCTTCCACCTTCTTGTCCTGCGCCATCAATTCCAACCAGCGCTCAAAGCCCAGCGCGGGCGCCTCCACAGGCAAGCCGGCAGCCTGTAGCAGGCGGGCAATGCGCGCCACATCATCCTCGCTCAATTGCCCCAGCAGGTGCGATGCCTTGGCGGCCAGCAGCATACCCACCGCCACCGCCTCACCATGCAGCCAGGTACCATAGCCCAGGCCCGCCTCTATGGCATGGCCAAAGGTATGGCCCAGGTTCAACAGGGCACGCTGGCCTTCCTCGCGCTCGTCCGCCATCACGATGCGGGCCTTGTTACGGCAGGAACGCTCAACGGCATAGGCCAGCGCCGCAGTATCACGGGCCATCAAGCGGCCCATGTTCTGTTCCAACCAGACAAAGAACTCAGGGTCGTCGATCAGGCCGTATTTGATCACCTCAGCCAAACCTGCGGCATATTCCCTGGCGGGTAGACTATGCAAGGTAGCCAGGTCTGCCAGCACCAGTCTGGGCTGGTAGAACGCGCCTATCATGTTCTTGCCCAGCGGATGGTTGATGGCCGTCTTGCCACCCACCGAGGAATCCACCTGGGCCAACAAGGTGGTCGGCACTTGGATGAAAGGCACGCCACGCTGGTAGATGGCCGCAGCAAAACCGGTCATGTCGCCGATCACCCCACCGCCCAGGGCAATCAAGGTGGTCTTGCGCTCACAACGGCTGGTCAGTAACTGATCCATGATCTGGTTCAAGGTCTCCCAGGTCTTATAGGCTTCACCGTCGGGCAGGCAGATAGGCAGGACGCTCACCCCCTGCGCCTCCAGAGCAGCCTGCAAGGGTGCGAGGTAGAGCTTGGCCACGGTAACGTTGGTCACCACGGCCACCTTGGGCAAGGGCAGCAGCCGTACGATGGGACTTACGTCCGCCAGCAGATTGCTGCCGATCAGAATGTCATAGCTGGCGCGGCCCAGATCAAGATGAACGGATGTCATGGCGTTGGGACAACTCGGTAAGTATGGATTGAGCCAGTTGCTGCACGCCCTGCCGGCCGGTATCGACCACCAGGTCGGCCAGTTCGCGGTAGATGGGGTCGCGCTCGGTATACAGCTGCTCCAGCTTGGCCCGAGGATTGGCGGTCTGCAGCAGGGGGCGGTTTTTGTCCTGGCGGGTGCGCTGGTAGAGTTCCTCTACCGAAGCCCGTAGGTAGATCACAAAGCCATGCTTGCGCAGGCAATCGCGATTGGCCGGATTCAGCACCGCACCGCCACCGGTCGCCAGCACGATATCGCTGAGCGCCGTGAGGGCACGTATGGTTTCCACCTCCCGCGCACGAAAGCCCGCCTCGCCTTCGATTTCAAAGATGATGGGCACCCGCACACCGGTGCGCGCCTCTATCTCATGATCGGCGTCATAGAAGGTTTTGTTGGACAGGCGCGCCAGGCTGCGACCTATGGTCGTCTTGCCTGCACCCATCAACCCCACAAGAAAAAAATTGCCCGGCAAATTCATGCCGGGCATTGTAGCGTATCAAGCTGAGATCAGCGCAGTGTCAAGGAGTCATCCAGGATGCGCGGGGTCACAAAGATCAGGAGTTCCTTCTTGCTGGTGCTCTTGAGCTTGGACTTGAACAGGTTACCCAGGTAAGGAATATCACCCAACAACGGCACCTTGCTCTCGCCGTCGTTTTCCTGCATTTCGTACACACCACCCAGTACGGCGGTGTCGCCACTGCCGACCAGCACATTGGTCTGCACCACCTTGGTTTCCACCACGGGGAACTGGCCACCCTGGGTCAGCACGTCATTACTGACCTTCAGCTCCATGAACACGCGCCGGTCCGGGGTAATCCGCGGGGTCACTTCCAGCTTCAGGGCCGCTTCCTTCTCCTGCGGCGCAGCGCTATCGCCCGAACCACCCGGTACGATGATGTAGTACTTGCGGCCTTGCGAGATCGTAGCCTTCTGCTGATCGGCCGTAATCACGCGGGGGCTGGACACGGTACGACCCTTGCCCTCGGCTTCCAGCGCCTGCAGCTCCAAGCTGACCAGCATACCAGCTGCTGCATTCAACAAAGTCACACCCATCGAGCCGCCCGTCGTGGCGGACGATGGCAGATTCACCACAGAACCCTGGCTACCTTCCGTACCCATTGTTTTCCCGTTGTTCAGGATATCAATGGCGGCATTAGTGGTATTGCTGACACCGATGCGGGTATCACTATCCAGGGTACGGTTTGCACGCAAGCCCAAGCGCACACCCAGCTCACGACTGAAGGTGTCATCGGCCACCACGATACGGGCTTCGATCATCACCTGACGCGAAGCGGTGTCCGTCTTCAGCAACAGGGCGCGGACATCATCCAGCTTGGCGGGGATGTCGTTCACGATCAGGGTGTTGGTACGTGGCTCGACGATGGCAGTGCCCTGCTTGCTCAGGAAGGGCTGCTTCTCGTTCATCAGCATGTCCCGAACATCTTCAGCCTTCTGGTAGTTCAACTGGAAGGATTCGGTACGGGTAGGCTCAACCTCGGCCAGCTTCTTCTTGCTTTCGGCAATCTGGGTTTCGCGCAGGGCTATTTCGTCGCGCGGAGCCACCCACAACACATTGCCATTCTCACGCTTGTCCAGACCCTTGCTCTGCAGTATCAGTTCCAGCGCCTGGTCCCAAGGCACGTCCTTCAGCCGCAGGGTCAGGTTGCCGTTGACGGTATCGCTGGTAATGATGTTCTTGCCGGTGAATTCGGCAATCACCTGCAATACCGTACGCACTTCCACGTTCTGGAAGTTCAGCGACAGCTTGTCGCCCTTGAAAACAGGCTTATCCAGCTCAGCCAACTTCTTGGCGCGCTCGTCTATGCTCTTCACTTCTACAGTAAAGCGATTCTCGGTCTGATAGGCCGAATACTCCCATATACCGCGCGGTTCGATCACCATCTTGACCGTGTCGCCCTGGCTATAGGTATCGATAGTCTGCACGGCAGTGCCAAAGTCGATCACATCCATGCGACGCTCAAACTGGCGAGGCAGTTGGGTCTTGGCGAACTCCAGCACCAGCGACTTGCCCTGTTGCTTGATATCAATACCAATGGAAGGACTGGACAGGTCGATCAGGATCCGACCATCGCCATTGGAGCCACGACGGAAGTCCACACTGCGTATCGCTTCCTTGCTGGCGTTCTGGGCGGTGGAGAACTGAGCCGTCGTATTGGTGACCGCCATCGCAGCCGCCGTCGACTTGACCTTGATCTTCAGCTTGTTGCCGTCCACCTGGGTCTCGTAGGTCGCACCGCGCAACAGGCTCAACACCAGGCGGGTACGGCTGCCCGATTCGGCAATGCTGATGGATTTGAGGTTGCCGCTCGACACCGGCACGGACGACTTGCCCGAATCGTTAACCGTGTTATTGAAGTCAAACGCGATACGAGGCGGCGTATTCACAGCAAAACTCGCCGGCACTTGCGGCGCTTTCTGCATCACGACCGTGATTTCCTGGTGATCGGCAGACTCGGCCTGCACTTCGATAGACTTGATCGCATTGGGCTCGTTAGCATGGGCAACACCCATCAACAAGACCAGCGCAATACAACCCAGCCATCCCTGCATCCGCTTCCTAATCATTTGTTTTGCTCCGTATCGTCCAACGCCAGTACGCTTGTTCTCTCAACCCAGTCGCCGCCACTGTCTTCCACAATTTCTTTCAGTGTCAGGTCTGTCTCGGTAATGGTAGTCACCATGCCAAAGTTCTGGCCTATATAACTACCTAGCTTCACCCGGTACAGATTGCCATCCGGCGTGCGGATCAAGGCATTCAGCTCCTTGCCGCGCTGCAACGTACCCACCATCCTCAACTTCTCCAGATCGTAGGCTTCCAAGGTTTCCTTGGGTCGATTCAAATTGGGTGCCAAACCACCACCACCACCCTTTTTCGCCACTTCCATCTTGTTGCGGCTGAACGGCTCAACAATATCGAATGCAGCATAAATAAAGGGCTGATAAGGCTTTACCTCCGGCAGCGGTTCAATCCGCCCCCGCAAGTTGGCGCTTTCTGCATCCATCCACACCTGCAAATCCTCAAAGCGGCTGTCAGAACACGCTGTCAATAGCAAGGGCAGGAGCAGCAGGGTTGATGACTTCTTCATCGCGATCATCCTTTAATCCCTAATCACTGCTTTTTCTTCTTGGCCTCGGCCTCGGCCTTGCGCATTGCAACAGCCTCCTCCGCATCAAGGGCTCGATAAGTCTTGGCTACGGCCTGCATGGTCAGCACGCCCCCCATTGCAGCACCAGTCTTGGCATCCACATTGTTAGTAGGCGTATTGATCTGGATCTCCCCCAAGGTCACGATGCGCGACAACTGGGCGATATCGCTGGCAAACGCGGCTAGGTCGTGATAATTGCCATTGATCTTCAGGCTGACTGGGCGCTCGGCAAACTCCGTAGTCTTCACCTCAGCCGTGGTGGGCTTGAACAACTCAAACTGCAAGCCACGCCCCACGCCAGACTGATTGATCTCGGTAATCAGCGTTTCCATCTCTGCCTTGCTGGGCAGTTGCTTAAGCAGGGCGCCAAAGGACTCCTGGATATCCGCGAGCTGCAAACGATAGGCTTCCAGGTTAACCGCCTTGGCCTTCTTATCCAGGAAAGCTGTCTTGAGCTCCGCCTCCTTGGCTCGACCCTGGTCCAGGATTTCCAGTTCGCCTGCCAGCAGCAGGAAATAACCCAGCACTATCACTACTACAGAAAACAGGGCGAGGGTGACCAGCTGCACTGCCGCCGGCCAATTCGCAATATCCTTGGGGTCTAGCCGCCGTAATTCATCTAGATTCATGGCTTTGGCGCCTCTTTCTTGTTGGCCTTGCCCTTCTCATCAGCCTCGTCCTTCTCGCGCGTCACTTTCACGTTCAGACTGAACTCGTTGACGCGTTGACCGCCTGCGGTATTCGCCTTGATCTCGATCAGATTGGGCTGCTCGAAAATGAAGGAATCCTCCAGGCTGCGCATCAAGGTGGATACCCGCGCACTCGACTGGGCATAACCGATCAACAAGAGCTGGTCGTTGGTCTGCTTGATCTCCTTGAGGAAGATCCCCTCGGGCACCTGGCGCGCCAGCTGGTCCAGCATCTGCACGGCTTCACCTCGATTGGATTGAAGGCGTTCAACCACCTTCTTCCGATCCAGCAGTTGCTGACGCTCTTTCTTGAGCGTTTCAATCTCGGCAATCTGCTTGTCCAGCTCCGCATTCTTGTCCGTCAGAAAAGCATTACGCTCTTCCTGGTTCGATATCTGGGCGCTGATAAGCAAATAGGCAAACACCACCACAGCAGCACCGACCAGAACCGACATCGCGGACAACGCAGTAAAGCGCCGCACCCGAGCCTTACGCTTCTGCTCCCGGTGCGGTAAGAGGTTGATACGTATCATTGGTCAAACCTCCTGAGTGCCAAGCCACACGCAATGAGCAAGGAAGGAGCATCCAGGAGCAGCTGACGGGTCTTGATTCGGCTGGACTGCGTCATATTCAAGAAAGGGTTGGCGATCATGGTACTGACCTGGGTTCGACTGGCCACAACCTCATCCAGCCCGGCAATCACACTGCACCCACCCGCCAGCAGGATATGATCCACGCTGTTGTACTGGGTGGAGGTGAAGAAGAACTGCAGAGCGCGGGAGATTTCCATGGCCAAGGAATCCATGAAAGGCTGCAACACTTCGGGTTCGTAGTTATCCGGCAGGCCACCATTACGCTTGGCAGCTTCCGCTTCTTCAGCAGACAGACTGAACTTCCGCTGTATGTCCTGGGTCAACTGGTTACCGCCAAATGCCTGTTCACGGGCATAAACCTGCACACCATCGCGAACAATATTGATATGCATCATGGCGGCGCCAATATCAACAATGGCGATGGTCTGGTCCTTGCCGGACTGCGGTAGCTGATGCTCAATCAACTCATAGGCGGCCTGCGTGGCAAACGACTCCACATCCACCACCAGGGCTTTCAGACCGGCGGCTTCGACCACGGCAACCCGGTCTTCGACCTTTTCCTTGCGGGAGGCGGCAATCAGGACTTCCACTTCATCCGGCGTAGCGGGCGAAGGGCCCAGCACCTGGAAGTCGAGGTTGACCTCATCCAACGCAAAGGGGATGTACTGGTTGGCCTCTGTCTCGACCTGCATCTCCAGTTCAGCCTCGGTCTGCCCGGCTGGCACGGTGATTTTCTTGGTGATGACAGCGGCCGTCGGCAACGCCAGCGCCACGTTACGGACGCGGCTACCCAGCATGCGCCAGGCTCGCTTGACGGCCTCACCCACCACCTCTAGATTCGCGATATTGCCATCGGCAATCGCGTCCTTGGGTAGTGGTTCAATGACATAACGTTCAACGGCAAGGTGCTTGCCCGTCTCCGACAACTCCACCATCTTCACCGCCGATGTGCTGATATCAACACCGATCAGTGGAGGGGCTTTGGGCTTTAGGAAATCGAGGTTCAACTTAAATTCCCTTTATGAATTAGCACTTTGGCAGCACTTTTAAATATAGTAGTCACTTTAAATCGTAGCAGCCCACCATCAGGGTGTAAAGGCAATTTATGCATTTATCTTAAACTGTGCCCTAACTGACGTATCCTACTTATCCCGCACCCCAAAAAATCGTACTTGGCAATGAAAAAACGCTGGCTGCTACTCACCGTCGCTCTATTGAGCCTCATCCTCATCACCATGATAGGCGTTCTGGCGATCGCCATCGCCGTCACTTACCCCAAGCTGCCCTCGCTGGCGGTGCTCACGGACTACCAACCCAAGATTCCCCTGCGCGTGTACACCCAGGATGGTGTACAGATAGGCGAGTTTGGCGAGGAGCGCCGTGCCTTCGTGGCCATAGGCAAGGTGCCCGTGCTGATGAAGCAGGCCATACTGGCAGCCGAGGACGAGCGCTTCTATCAACATGGCGGCGTGGATTACATCGGCGTCGGGCGAGCCGTACTCTCCAATCTAGTCAGCGGGCACGCGCAGTCGGGCGCGAGTACCATAACCATGCAGGTGGCGCGCAATTTCTTTCTGTCCAGCGAAAAGACATTTACCCGCAAATTCAATGAGGCGCTGCTCTCATTCAAGATTGAGCATAGCCTGAGCAAAGACCAGATACTGGAGCTGTATTTCAACCAGATATACCTGGGCCAGCGCGCCTACGGTTTTGCCTCGGCCGCTAATATTTACTATGGCAAGACACTGGAGCAATTAAGCATCGCCGAGATGGCCATGCTGGCAGGCCTGCCCAAGGCACCCTCCAGCTACAACCCGGTGGTCAACCCGCCACGCGCCCAGCAACGCCAGCGCTATGTGCTGCGCAGAATGCGCGAACTGAATTTCATCAATCAGGTGCAATACGAAGCGGCCGTGAAAGAGCCCCTATCGGTCCGCCGCATAAGCGAATCATTCCCAGTACAGGCCGGTTATGTTGCCGAGATGGTCCGCCAAGCGATGCACGACAAATATAAGGACGCGATTTACACCAAGGGCTATCGCGTCTATACCACCCTGTCCGCCGCGCACCAAACGGCAGCCCACGAAGCCGCCAAGCGCGGCCTGCTGGACTACGATCGCCGGCATGGCTATCGCGGCCCCGAAGGGTTTATCGAACTGCCCGCCGGCGTGATCGCCCCCACCGAGCAGCTGGAGGATTTCCTCTCCACCCAGAAACAGCTCGGCGAACTGTCACCTGGCATCGTGCTCGCCGCCGAGCGCAATCTGGTCAAGGTGTATCTGCGCGGCGGCAAGATAGTCGATGTCAGCGGCAAGGGCCTGCAATTTGCCGCCCGTGCGCTCAACACCAAGCTGCAGCCCGCCCAGCAATTGCGCCGTGGCTCGGTGGTGCGCATGCAGCTCAAAGGCAATGACTGGCAGATCGTCCAGTTGCCCGAGGCCGAAGTCGCCATGATCTCGCTGGACCCTAAGGATGGTGCCATCCGCGCCCTGGTCGGCGGGTTCGATTTCGACAAGAACCACTTCAACCACGTCACCCAGGCCTGGCGCCAGCCCGGCTCCAGCTTCAAGCCGTTTATTTATTCGGCCGGCATAGAGCGCGGCTTCACACCCGCCAGCATCATCAATGACAGCCCACTGGAGATAGACCCCTCATCCATTGGCGGCCAACGCTGGGAGCCCAAGAACTTCGACGGCAAGTACAGCGGCCCCATGAGCATGCGCGATGCCCTGACCAAGTCCAAGAACCTGGTTTCCATCCGCATCCTGCAGGCCATTTCACCCGAGTATGCCCAAAGCTATATCAGCAAGTTTGGCTTCGAGGGCCGTAACCACCCGCCCTACCTGACCATGGCTCTGGGCGCCGGCAGTGTCACCGCACTGCAGATGGCCGAGGGCTACGCCGTGTTCGCCAACAGCGGCTACCGGGTGCGGTCCTACTTTATTGATCGTATTGAAAACAACCAGGGACAGGTCATCGCCCGTACCGCCCCCGAGGTGGCCGGCATCAATGCCCCCCGCACGCTGGATGCCCGTAACGCCTTTATCATGACCAGCATGATGAAGGATGTGACCCGCTTCGGCACTGCGGCCAAGGCCAATGTCCTGAACCGTACCGACCTGGCCGGCAAGACCGGCACCACCAACGACACCTTCGATGCCTGGTTTGCCGGCTATCAGCAAAAACTGGTGTCGGTGGTATGGATAGGCTTTGACCAGCCCAAATCACTGGGCGGCGCCGAAACAGGCGGCCACGCTGCCCTGCCGATCTGGATCGACTATATGGGCAAGGCACTGAAGGGCGCGCCCAACTACCAGTACCCAATACCCGAGGGCGTGGTGACCCAGACGATAGAAACAGGCCGCGGACCACGCGAGGAATACTTCTACGCCGAGTTCCTGGAAACCAATAGCGAGCTGGGGCTGGGCGGTAGTAACGCCCCCGCCAGCCAGACCATCAATGACGAGGTGAAAGACCTGCTGTTCTGACCCTTGCCATGTGCAATAAGCAAAGGGGTGTGCCCAGGCACACCCCTTTGTACATCCAGCCCACCAGCAGCCCGCCGCCAGCCGATTCCGGCAGCGGTTACAGTAGCGGGTAATCGAACCGGCGCAATAGCTCGGCCGTCTCACATAGCGGCAAACCCACCACACCGCTGAAACTGCCCTGCAACTCAGCGATCAAGATAGCGCCCAGGCCTTGGGCACCATAGCTGCCCGCCTTGTCCATGGGCTCGCCGCTGGCCACATAGGCCCGTATCTCTGCCTCGCCCAGATCGCGAAAGCGCACCTGGCTGGTGGAAACCGCAGTCTCCGTCCGCTCGCCATCCGTCAAGGCCACGCCGGTCAACACCTGATGGCAGCTGCCGGACAAGCGCATCAGCATGGCCACGGCGTCTTCCTGGCTTTCCGGCTTGCCCAAGATCAGGCCATCCAGCGCCACCGTGGTATCCGCTGCCAACAGCAACCGTGGCGCACGTCCCTCGCGGCGATAGGTCGCCACGCCTGCTTGCGCCTTGGCCCTGGCCAGACGGCTGACATAAGGCAGCGCCTGCTCGCCAGGCAGCGGCGACTCGTCTATCTCGCAGCGCACCAGCTCGATAGGCACACCGATCTGGCCCAACAGTTCACGCCGGCGCGGGCTGGCCGAGGCCAGGTATATCGTGGGTTTGGTCATGGTCAAGACTCAGACTGCGGCCAGCCGACAGCGGCTACTCGCGATGGTAAGGGTGGCCCTGGTTGATCGCCACGGCGCGGTACAACTGCTCGGCCAGCAGCACCCGCACCATGCCGTGCGGCATAGTCAAGGCGGAGAGCTGTAGCAGATCGTCGGCCTGCCGTTTGACATCAGCATGCAGGCCATCAGCCCCGCCTATGACAAACGCCACATCACCGCCCTCGCGCTGCCAGCCCTTGAGCTTCTCGGCCAGCTTCATCGACGTCCAGGCCGCACCACGCTCGTCCAGGATCACCTTGCGGCAACCAGGCGGCAGGGCCGCCTGTATGCGTTCACGCTCGGTATCCATGGCCCGCTCCACGCTGGAGCCCGCCCGCTGGCCCGGCTTGAGCTCAATCAGCTCGATACTGGCCTCGCGCGGCATGCGCTTGGTGTATTCCTTGAAAGCCGTTTCCACCCAATCGGGCATCTTGTGGCCAACGGCAATAATGAAAAGCTTCATGCAGCGTACTCGACAGCCACGGCATACACCGTGGCCGGCGCCTTATCAGACCTGGGGATCGTCGTGTGCCTGTATGGCTGCTTCCCAAGGCCGCGTGGGGTTGAAGGTTGGCTTCTGGCCGCCCCACAGCTGTTCGATATTGTAGTAGTCACGCACGGCCGGCAGCATCACGTGCACGATCAGCGGACCAACATCAACCAGCACCCATTCGCCGCTCACGTCGCCTTCCATGCCGAGTATCTCGGCACCGGCTTCCTTGAGCTTTTCGCGGGCGCTGTTGGCCAGCGCCTTGACCTGGCGGTTGGAGCTGCCCGACGCCACGATCATGCATTCGAACATGGCGGTCAGCTTGGTGGTGTCGAGCACCAGAATGTCTTCGCCCTTGATGTCTTCCAGGGCGGCTACGGCGATGTCACGCATCTGCTCGATAGTCAGGTGTTGAGTCATGGAGTCTGTTTCTTCCCAATAATGTCTTGCAGCACAGCAGCCGCGGGACGTTCCGCATTCATAGCTGCTAAGCCATAGAAAGCAAATGCCGCTCGGCGCAATCTGGCACGGCGTCCGGGCTCACTCGGCAATTAAAACTGCCAGTAGCGCAACGAAGGCGGTGCCCGACCAGGCGAGCGGCGGCATAGGCAAGCGCGGGATTGTACCCGCATATCTCAGACAGGTCACGCTAAGTGTTTGAATTCTCGGCAGGACTTGTTTCGGCACGCCGCCATCGAGGCCGGCGCACCATCGAATCACATGGATTTCTCGAACTTCGCCACGATGGTCTTCAACGCCTTGGCCGTCGCAGCCAGTTGCTCTGCTGACTTGGCCACGTCCTGCGCCTCGCGATTATTGGCATCAATGGTACCGGCCATACGCTCTATGGTGCGGGCCACTTCCTCCGCCGCCGACGACTGCTGCCGCAGGGTATTGGCAATCCGCCCGGTCATCTCCACCGTATGCTCAGAGGCCGCCGCCACCGCCGCCAGGTTCTGGCTGCTGGCCTCGATCGACGCCGTCCCGTTGGCCACCTCGGCCACCGCATCGTCCATGGTCATCAGCGTCGCCTGGGTCACCATCTGGATATTGGTTACATTGTTGCTGATATCCTGGGTGGACTGCGAAGTCCGCTCGGCCAGCTTGCGTACCTCATCCGCCACCACCGCAAAGCCACGGCCCGATTCACCGGCACGGGCTGCTTCAATCGCCGCGTTCAAGGCCAACAGATTGGTCTGGTCGGCAATCTCCTTGATGGTGCCGGTCATGCTGCCTATGCGCGAGACGGCCTGGTTCAGGTCGTCCAGGGTAGAGCGGGCCTCGCCCACCACCTCCACGATGCGGCTGGTCGATGCCAGGCTGGCCTGCATATTGGCCTCACCCTCGCGCACCACCGTCTTGGCCTTCATGGCACTCTCGGCCGTCTCGTGGGTAGCACGGCTGATCTCGGTCACCGACACGCTCATCTGCTCGGTGGCGGCGCTCACCTGCATGGCTTGATCGCTCTGCTGCCCGGTCTGGGTCGCCAGCAATTCCGCCGCGCCATCAAGATGGTGCGATTGCTCCGATATCTTGTGGGACGACGCCAGCACATCGGCAATCAGGCTGCGCAGCTGGTTGGACAGCGTCTGCACATACTGGATGGTATCGGCGAACTCGTCAGTAGACTCCACATGCACCTGGTAGCGGAAATTGCCGTCCTCGATATGCTTGAGCTGCGTGCGTATCTTCTCTATGCCATGACTGGCCCGGCTGGCCCACCAACCACCGCCGACAACAGCGACGATGGCGCCAAACACGGCCACACCCCAGACGGCGCCGCCGCCCCACCCCATGCTAGCCACCAAGGCGGTGGCCAGGTTCAGTACGGCAAGGCCCAGGAATGCCAGCAAGGCACGTTGGGTGAACGAGAATATCTGCATGGCGGCTCCGGTACCGATAACAGGGCACATACCCTGAATTGAAATAGCGCTACGCTAACGATAGTGCGCCACAGGCCACTGCGGCAACATGACTCGCAAAGATATAATCTTTGCGCAACAGTACAAGCCAGGCCAGAAACAGCCCAGGCAGGCCCAAGGGCAATACAGCCACCTGCGCGCCATGCCATCCCAGTAGCGCCAGCTGCCGCCCAGCGTGCCTGATCAGGCTAACACAGGCACCGCCAACGCCACGTTGACCCCCATCAACACCCGCTACCAGCGGGAGTGGTGATCCTCCGCCACCCCCAGCAAGCCCGCCACCAGATAGGGCTCGGCCTGGGCCGACGCCTTCACCCAGCCATGGTAGGTACCCACCGGCTGTACATAGCGGCTAGCCGCCACGATCAGATCCCGGTCTTCGCGCCGCTCGCCTTCGGGGTGGAAATGCAGGTCAAGCAAGCCATCGTCGGTGCGCACATGCCAGGGCGCCAGTGTATTGGCCTGGTCATAGCTGAATTCGGCCGCACCCAGCGCAATCAACTGCCCCTGCAGCCACAGCACATTCTCGTGGTTACCAAAATAGCCGGCCTGCAGGTTGAACCCCACCTCAGAACCATGCGCTGATGCCCACAACCAGCGGGTATCGCGCGGCAACAGCCCGTTGGAATGATCCAGGCTGGCGTGCCCGCCATCCAGGCAATACACCCGCCCGCCCACACGCGCCTCGCCCTGCACCTGCAAGGCAGGCGACTTATGGGTGGCATGCCACACCCCACCCGCCACCGGTCCAGTAGCAAACAGCCAGGGCGCCGCCGCCTGGCCATCCAGCGCGGCCCGCACGCTAAAGCCATCCGGCCCATCCACCTCCAGCACAAACTGGTCCGCCGTCGGTTCCCGCATCTGCACACGGGTTCCCCGCCAGGCAAACCGGCTCTCAGCCCCGGCAGCCGGCACATCGGCCACACGGGCCGTCAGCCCCGGCACGCCATCGCGTGATGTGGCCGCCAGCACCTTGCCGCTGGCCCGGTCAAACAGGTAGGCAAACGCCGCATTGGTCCAGCCCACATGCACCACCGCCGCCCCAATAAAGCAATCGCCGCAGGCAATGCCCATATACTGCCAGCGCTTGTGGTGGAACAGGCGCCACCACGCAGGCCGCTGCAGGCCCGCAGGCAGTGCGCGCCAATCTATCTCGCCACAACGGCCGGCAAATTGCCCGGCCAGGGGCGCCACGGCATCGGGTACAGCGGCCGGCGCCGCCAGCAAATCACGCACGAATCTGGCCGTCACCCAGCACCACCCACTTCTGACTGGTCAAGCCATCCAGCCCCACCGGGCCACGGGCATGTATCTTGTCGGTCGAGATACCAATCTCAGCCCCCAAGCCATATTCAAAGCCATCGGCAAAACGGGTCGAGGCATTCACCATCACGCTGGCCGAATCCACCTCACGCAAAAAGCGCCGCGCCTTGCTGTAGTTCTCGGTCACGATGGCATCGGTATGGTGGCTGCCGTAATCATTAATATGGGCAATCGCCGCATCCAGGTCCTCCACCACCTTGATCGCCAGTATCGGCGCCAGGTATTCGGTAGACCAATCGGCCTCAGTCGCCGCCAGCACCGCCGGCAGCACATCACGGGTCCGCGGACAGCCCCGCAGCTCCACCCCCTTGGCACGGTAAATCTCCGCCAACGGCGGCAGCACCAGCTCCGCCACATTGTCGTTCACCAGTAGCGTCTCCATGGTGTTACAGGTGCCGTAGCGGTGCGTCTTGGCATTGTCGGCAATCCGCAGCGCCTTGTCCGGGTCGGCCTCGTCGTCGATATACACATGGCAGATACCGTCCAGATGCTTGATCACCGGCACCCGCGCCTCTCGGCTCACCCGCTCGATCAAGCCCTTGCCGCCACGCGGCACGATCACATCCACATACTCGCTCATGGTAATCAGCGCGCCCACCGCCGCACGGTCGGTAGTCTCCACCACCTGCACCGCCGCCTCCGGCAGGCCGGCGCTGCGCAAGCCCTCGCGCACCAGCGCCGCCAGCGCCTGGTTGCAACGGGCCGCCTCCGAGCCACCGCGCAGAATTGCCGCGTTGCCCGATTTCAGGCACAGCCCCGCCGCATCCGCCGTCACATTCGGCCGCGCCTCGTAGATGATGCCTATCACCCCCAGGGGCACCCGCATCTTGCCCACCTGTATGCCGCTGGGGCGGTAGGCAAAGTCACTCATCTCCCCCACCGGGTCTGGCAGGGTAGCAATCTGCCGCAAGCCCTCGGCCATGCTGGCCACGCCCTTGGGCGTCAGCGCCAGCCTGTCCAGCAAGGCCGGCTCCAGCCCCGCCGCCTGCGCCGCCGCCATATCAGCCGCATTGGCCGCCAGCAGTATCGCCGCATCGCGCTCTATGCCAGCCGCAATGGCCAGCAAAGCCGCGTTCTTGGCATTGGTATCCGCCCGCGCCAGCAAACGCGATGCCGCCCGCGCCGCCCGCCCCAATTCGTTCATGTACGACTGCACGTCCATTGCTGATTGCTCCGTCAGATCTTGGCTCCAGTCGATTCTGCCAGAATCCGCCCCACCTTGTCGGCGCCACGCACGCCACGCTATATTTACCCCACTTGGGCCGATAGCTCAGCTGGGAGAGCGCCGCGTTCGCAATGCGGAGGTCGGGAGTTCGATCCTCCTTCGGTCCACGTCGAACTCTTCTAGAGAAGTCCAAGCAAGTGTGGCGGGAACCATAAAGTTGCCGAAATGGAAGCCTTATACTTCCACTTTGCGCAAAACAGCCCGAATAAACGTCAGAACGATTGATGCCAAAAGTTGAAAAAGCTCAGGGATACCTGGGCTTTTTGCTTTCTTGGTCACGCCATTGCAAGGACTTGGCGGGATTCAATGATTCTGAAACTCTGAATAAGATAGGCATATGTAGCGGAAAGGTTATGGTTCCACTTTGGGGGTTGTGGAAAAGTTATAGTTCCACGTCGGTACCATGCTCAGTGTTGGGCCAATAGTCGCCAAATCTTTGGGATTTCGTTCATAGGAGCCCCTTCAATGCTCCCCCAAACCATCTTCGGGGTTTGATAAAACATCGAGCAGCCCAATCACGGAGGGAGTGCTCACTGCTGTTGCGGTGATGTCGGGCACGCCCTTGGCCGCATTACTTCCTGTCCAGGCAAAAATCCCCGGAAACAAAACCTGCCACGATAGCATGCACCTTATTTGCCGTGTCTCAACGAAACATTGGGGTAAGACACGACTATCCCCAAAGATCAACAGGTCGCACCGAGGGCATTGGGAAGGTTCATCTATATGCAGCCACCGTTACCAACAATGACAGACTCAGCGGCAGCTAAGCTAAGCTAGGGAATGCATATATACTTTACGCTTGTGGCACCAATTTGCCCGGCTGCCTGCGGGTGTGGGCACCACTTTCAAAGTTGCTCTTTTGCTTTATAAATTCGTCATACACTTCGCGACAGCTAAGCCTGGAGCGTGCGGCGCTTGTGGTATCGCAAAATAAGTTGTAATAGGACACAAATAGCTTCTTATCATCCTTCCATCGACCTCGGCAGCCCTCCATTACCCGCGTAATGATTTCGTTAAACAGATGGTTATTCAACACCTTCACAAAGCCCGTCGAAATTGCAATTGCATTCTGCAACGAGGAATAGTCTAACTGCAATGGCTTTTCAAGAAGAGCTTTATGCTCAGTCAAGCCAAGAGCAATTGCATTGGACACCCCTAGCTTACCGAACCGGTGTACAGCGCAGTGTCTAATTTGACATACTTTCAGATAGTCCTTAATCGCGAGATCGACATCTTCAGGTAAATTTCCTTTCACGGACAGGAAAGTACGCATCGAATCTACTATACTTTCTCGCGAAACGAATGATACGCGCTCAAGAAGCGCCTCCGGCATCATACCCTTAGATAGATGGAGGGCCGCCCCAAAAGAAACATCTCTTGACTCAACCGCCCTTTGACAGAGATCATCGAGTGTAATGATTTTTCTCAAAAGCGCTCGTAAATAGCTCTCTACGGCGGCAATTACACCTAGCATCACGAGCTGGCTCTGGAGATGATCGAAATTTGCCGGCGAAGGGGCTAGGCGATTGATTGCGTTGAGCCTGGCTAAGAATTCATCCAACGGAGAGGCTTGCGACTCCTGATGAGTTGAATCAAATAATGACACCGTATCGAAGATTGGGCTCGCTTGAACTTGACTTAGCGAGAGAGCGCTGCGAAATCTTTCTGCCATGATTAATTTAGCTCAAAAATTCATTCACGGTTAGCGTGATCTTGTTAATTATGTCTCCTGCGCGGACAGGGCCAACATAGTACGCCCTCTGGAGATCGCTAGAGGCATTTTGCGATGAATAGATATGCCCAATATTGCGCAGCTTCGTATCTTTGTGAATGCGAGCGATCATAGCTTGGCTAATGCCAGGTACCTTTTCCAACGGAAGCTTCATGCATTCCTCGAAAAGCGAAGCAGCGACTAGCTCCTGCCCGCATTCGTGGCAGAATCTCTGTGAATCATTTAGCCGCTTCGCGCCACAGCTTTGGCAAGGAGGCAAGTCCAATCGAAGCCCAGACAATTCCGCCTCATCCAGTAACGTAGACAGGTCACGCCTAATAGGATGCCTGGCAATCGGGCGCTGCATAACAATTGCCACCCCCTTAATAGATACACTTCTTCCTTCCTTAAACGCACCTTGCTGGTATAAGAACGCAAAATGCGGAACATACCTGTCATATTTTCGATTCGCTCCGTGCGACACGGCCTGCAAGGGGTAAAGAAGTCCAATTTCCACCAGGAATCGAAGCATCCTCTCCACTAGCGGAGATCGATCATCTTGCTGCTTGATTCCCAATATTATATTTCGAAGGCCCGCATCGGCCGCCTGGGCAGCAGACACATCTGCCACCGCCTTGTCAAACAGTTTTCTTCCTGCCGAGATAATAGAAGAGAATTGCGGAAGCTTTAGAGAAAGTGAATCATACTCTGCCCCAATAAGCTCCGCTTGGCGCTCAATAATTTTGTTAACCTTTTTCTGTGAGCTACCGGATGTTGTGTCAAAATACTCGCGGAGCAATCTGAGAAACACACGAGGAATTCCAAACGAGACATATTTAAATAGATCTAACGTCTCCGGCGTTATGGACTTAAGCTCGACCAGGGACAGACGACGATCTGCAATATCACCCATGATTTGCAAATAGTCAGCATCTTCAACGGACAACCACAGCGGCACCTCTTCAACCTCGTGAGATGCATGAAAAGTTGGGCCATATTGCGTCGACCCTGGATATACTGAAGCTTTAGGAGAAATCTTCTCTGCCTTCAGTAATCTAAACACCTCGAAAAACGCGATTAAATAGGGAGAGGCCAAACTAAGCGCCGCATCATCCAAGAGCAGTACGGCCCTATTGCGACCAGTAAGTTTTAGTGCAACAAAAACTGCCTTTATGACATGATCCACAGTCAGCTTATTGCCAAACTGTTCGTACAACTCATCCCCGCCCGCTCTCTCCAGCAAAGACACGAGATCACCTAGTTTCTGGAGACTAAGCAGTGGGTCTTGCTCCTCCAGTTGTTCAAATGCTAAGCCCATGTCGGCTAAGCACTGATAAACACCCAGCAACAGTCTTGCGAGAACCCAGGAATGGAATTTCTTCAGCGCATTTGGTGATTTTTTTAGCAGCGGCTCGAGATTCAGATAGCGATTGAATGTCGCGTACACCGCAAGTGGAGAACTTTTATTCTTTAGCGCATACGCATATGTGTGCCTCATTATATGAGTCTTCCCAGCGCCGCGAGGGCCAATCAGCAACTTTGCGCCAGGCGAGAGCAACTTCTGTTGTGCGTGCTGGAATATCTTCCCATCCACCAAGGACAACTCAATTTGATCCAATGAAAGCTGATCTGCGCGCTCTTCAAATTCAGACATTCTGCCTCCTCAGCAGCGTTACTGCCCCGAGCTTATCGCTCTGTTGGTTCTTTGCGTGCCTTAACCTACCCAGTAGAATTCAGTATTCAAATGGCAACATTTGAACTATATATCTATTGGCATGCTTAATAAATCTCGCATGTTAATTTGACTTGCAGCGACGCCGTAAGCATGAGTTTCCAACCAGTATTGACCAGCTTCGGAAGCAAGCATATGCAATACCCGATCCCTATACTCTGCGGATACCGAAAGTTTATATAGACAGTCGCTTAACGCCACACGTCCCTTTGCGATACCAATAACCTTTTTCGCAGCATTGCGACCTACTCGAGCTACTACCACATCCCCTGGCTCAGCTACGACCTGACTTCGCGTCGCTGCCGCCGGTGAGAAGGACCGATGCGAAAAGTCCATCCACTGTCCATGCATGCGAGACTCTATTCCGGTAGTATGCAGCACAAACGACTGAGACTGCTTGACTTGTGCACTATTTTGCCTGCCCCTCTTTAACTCCAGGGCAATATTAAGGAGTCTATTCCCGTAGTAACTATTAGACTGGTTCGTAATGTGGTATGCGTAGTCCAGTCGGCGTATAGCCTGCTCGCGAGTCACCTCAATGGTCGGAACCTCTTCATACTTCTCGGGAAGATATGACAACTTTACACTGTCGCTTGAAGGCGTTCGTTTACTAATAATAAGTATGTGCGCCAACGCGTCAGTCCCTAAGAACGACCGTCTAGGCAATCTGATCGAACGTACCAAGTCGTATTTTTCTAGCAACGAAGTCCGAAATCCAACGTACTTGTCAGCGCTCGCAATGGAGTCTGGGACGATAATCCCCACGCTCCCTCCAGCGGCTAACAGGCGAAGATTCTGCGCTAGGAAAAGTACAGCGGCGTCGGTCGTTTTGACTGCAGGGAAGGCGCCGCTTAGTCCCACATCTTCTAAAATCTCTCCATACCCCTTCCGCCATCTGGGTACCAGGAATGGCGGGTTGCATATCGCAACATCGACGGGGGCACTATGCGATTGCGTGAGGGCGTCGTGGAGTTCATAGTCGAGCGCATCTTGCGGCAGATGATGATGCTTACCCTGGAACCCGCCTATCTGTAGACGGTTTGATAGAATGGAGGACGCATCAGTGTCAACGTCTACGGTGATGATCGCGGCGTCAATCCACTTCGAAGAGGCCGCGAGCGTGAGCGCACCTTCTCCCGCCCCCAAGTCCAGTACGGTCCGGGGTGTGATTTCCGGCAGTTGCTCAATCAGCGCTTGGCTAACTGAAGGGCACGTGTAGTACCTTCCTAGGCTATCAGTCCGTTTTGCGTGCTTGTTCGTTCGCATTGCCTATAGTCTCGCGCAGTTAAGAACAGTTTAGCTTCAGCTCAACCATCTAGGAAACACTTATGTGCTTACGGCGTACCGGGGTCGCGCTAGGCAAGGTGGCGCCAGCACATCCACGCACTCCCACATCTCAAGCTTCACTTGGCCAGCCGCAAAGACTGCGTACAGATCGTTGATCCGTGTACGGTCTAGTTCGGTCGGTACTTGAGCAAACTGCAGCTCACCCACATACAGGTATTGCCTATCATCCGGGCCGAATGCCGTTTGATACTGCCTGAGCTCAAAGCCGGCTACCTGCTTCAGATTAGGCAGAATCAGGTCGAAAACATCGAACATACGTACGCTCCCTTTTGGGGAGAAGGTTATGCTTGGTGTCGTAGTCGACCTGAGCATACGCACACCCGCCAGATTTTGGCGCTCGAAGCAAGTTTGAGCAAACAATGCCTTACACCAGGAGCATGCAGTGATCGTTGAGCGCATCTTCATCAGCCCAGAGCGCGGCGTCGCGCAGCTGGAGTGTGAGCACATCACGCTCCATAGCGGCATGGGCATAGTGGGCGACCGCTACTTCGGTAAGGATACTTATCCAGGCCAAAACCTGACCTTGGTTGAGGCCGAGGTGATAGAGCAGTTCTGCGCAGAGCACGCGCGCACGGCCGACCTTTCGCTAACGCGCCGCAACCTGGTCACCCGTGGCGTGCGCTTGAACGATCTGGTAGGTGTGGAGTTCACCATCGGTACGGTAAGACTGCGCGGTGTCGAGTTGTGTGAGCCTTGCGTCCTGGTGGGCAACAACCTCAGCAGCGTATCCCTTACGCCCGCGGCGGTGATCAAGTACTGGGTACACCGTGGCGGGCTACGTGCCGATGTGATCAGTGGCGGCGAGATTGCCCGTGGTGCGCGTATTGAGATGGCCATTTAAAAAACACGCCGACTGCCTGGAGGAGGTCATAAGTATGGAACACGCGGTTACCCGAACACTTGCCCTGGTCGCCGATGATGGCAGCCTCACACCGCTGACTTGTAGTTTGAGCTGGCCCACGCCAACAGCATCGGGGAGCTATCAAGTAAGCCTGGCACTGTCCGACAACTCCGGCCCCAATCTCCCCATCGTAGGCGTAGACGCGGTTCAGGCACTGGAACTCGCCATGCGCATGATGGACCAGTTGCTGACAAGCACCGGCAGAAAAACCAAGGTGGTCTGGCCAGACGGCAGTGATTACGCTTAGCGCAAAGGTAAAGCCCCTGCTTGAAGCAGGGGCTCCTCATACCAGCCAATCTGCCCAGGCCGCTCCTCTAAGCAAATCTGCCTGATTACCTACACCGTTACCGCATCGGCATCCGCAAATACTGGTTATCACCGGTAAACCGCTGCAGCGGCTTGGGGTCCTCTGCCCGGCAGCCGGCGCATATCAGTTCGATATTGCCGCCGTTGGTAACCCGGAAAGAATCCAGGTTCCAGTTATCGCCGCCTATACCGCCGCCGAATGTCGTGGTCAGCACAAAGCTGGTGATATCGGCCTTGCGGACCGGCCGGTTCAATACCAGGGGTACGGTCTCCTCATAGTTGTCTACCCACCTGGCCTGCCGGTTAACGTTGAGGAAGGTCTGCGAAGTGCCGTCGGTGTAGCTGACGGTCACGTTCACATTGTCGTTGCCGCCGCGCAGATCATCTCCCCCGGTACGGAAGCTGGCGTAGATGTGCCGTATGCTGCCGTCTGGCTCGTTGGCGGCCAGCGCATCCAGCCTGGGTGGGGTCACGGCGGCGTATTTGCGGTCGACAAAGTAGGTGCGGCGTACGGCTGGGTCTTCGACATAAAAGAAGGCCTTGCGTGTCACATCAGGCACCATGGTCATGGTCTGGCCCGGGTAGTTGGGGTCGTAGACAAAGATTTTCAGGTCTTGCTTGTGGCTGCCCAGATCGCCCCGGTAGCGGCCCAGCGCATAGCCCACGGCCAGCACCTGGTGATCACCGGCCTTCCATCCCTCAAAGTTGGCCGTGCCGCCCTCATACAAGCCCAGCGGCGCAGCATTGAAGCTATTGATCATGTCTTGCAGCTCTTGCAGCCGGCCGCCACCGCTGCCACGCAAGCCCCACTCAAAGAATTCTGCATCCCGCCAGCCGAATGGGTTCAGCCTAAGCTCCATCCATTTGTCCAGCTGGTTTTCCATGGCAGCCTTGTTCTGCCTTGCATAGATGTGCGACTGCAAGGGCGTGCGGTTGGCCGGCGTATAGGTCTGCGGCGGGATGGCCATGCCCAGGCTGAAATAATCCATGGCGCTGTAGACCATGCCGCCGCACAGGCCGCCGTAGGCATAGCTGGCGTCCACACCCTGAAAAGTATTGGCGAACTTGAAACCATGGGTGGCCTGCACAAAACCGGTCATCCGCCGCCCATCACCCGTCCACTTGATCAGGTGCCATTTCTGGGTATCGGTATAGCTGATGCTATTGGTGAAGCTGACAATGCCGCCATCCCGCCGCCGGGTATCGGTCACCGCCAGGTATTTATTGGTCTTGGATTGGATGGTGTAAAAGCCATCGCCCGCATCAACCACCCGCCACAGCTGGCTGTCCTCTTCCAGATCCGGGTCCAGCGTGGGTACCAGCACACGCTTCTGGGTCAGGAAAAAGCCTGTTTGCGACTTGATCTGGTAGAAACCATCGGCCTTGGGGATAAAGCGCCAGGTATGGCGATTCGTGTCACCGGCGTTGAACCTGGACATGGAGGCAATCGACCCCACGGCCGGCACCGCATCCCTGATGGAGAGATAGCGGTAATCGCTATTGCTGCGCAGGGCAAAGGTGCCGCTGGCCAGGTAATCCGGGCCGGCCAGCACCTGTACGTTCAACAAGGCCAGCCACGCACAGGCCAGCATCAAACGGATAAAACCACATTGGCGTGACATGATTCCTCCTTGCCTTGTGTCGGCTGCCCGCCATAGCCAGGGGGCGGTAGCCGTCCCTTGGTCTTGGCGTGGGTTCTCGTACGGAAAATATAATATGAGTGCCGCCAGAACAAAGAATCACCCATATGAGTGAAGCCGGTACTAGTTGGCATGAGCCCTGGCGAGAGCAAGGTGGCAGCCCATCCGCGCTGCCCGCAGGTGTGTAGCCTGCCGGCACTACCCGCCCTGCAAACGCGCCTGCATATCCCGATAAGCCGTTTCAACCAGCGCCATCAAGGCCAGGCCGTCTACCTGCTGACCAGGCCGTAGCTTGACATGGCGCATGTACTTGCCCGTGCCTTCCAGCAGATGCTCAGGGTCGGCCAACTCGGCGCCGCGAAAGAAGCCGACATTGACATGGGCGGTAAAGGCATTGACATAGGCAAACGCCGCATCGCCCACGCAGGCAGTGGGATGGCCATCGTGCAATAGCTCACGCACGTCGTCGCCACAGGCGCGGATAAGGGCAAACCACTGCTGAGCGATTGCCCCCAACTCGCCCGGATGCGCTTGCATCCAAGCCTCGATGGCTGGGTCGTGTCTGACGGCAGTGGGAAATCGCAGCAGCGGGCTCATCATGGCGTGTCGTGTTGCTATGCCATCCCCACCTGCGACTCGCCAGCCACCTGCACACCCTCTGCCAGGCCATTCAAGCGGCTTTGCAAGGTATACAGTTCGGCATATTTGCCATTCTGCTGCATCAAGGCTTCGTGGGGCCCGGCCTCGACCACGGCGCCACGCTCCAGAAAATAAATGCAATCCACATTGCGTACGCTGGCCAGGCGATGGGTGATCAGAATCACCGTGCGGTTGTGGGCAAGCTGGCGCAGCGACTCGTAGACCGCATGCTCGGCCTTGGCATCCAACGGCGCCGTGGGTTCGTCCCAGATGACCAAGGGCGCATCCCGATACAGGCCTCGCGCCACGGCCAGGCGTTGCCATTGCCCGCCGGACAGATCATGCCCGCCACTGAATTCGCGTGACAGCAGGGTCTCCCAGCCACTGGGCAATTGGCTGATAACTTCAGCGGCACGGGACTGGTGTGCGGCATCAAGCAGGGCCACATCAGCAGGGTCAGCCCTGTCGTAGCGCCCCAGGCGGATATTGTCCCTGGCACTACGGGGCCAGCGTATGGGGTCCTGCAACACCATGGCAACCCTATCCGCCAGGCTGCCGGGGTCCATCTGCCCAAGCGGTACACCATCCCAGCTGACGGTGCCCCCGCTAGGCTGGAGCAAGCCAGCGATCACCTTGGCCAGCGTCGTCTTGCCCGAGCCGTTCTCGCCCACCAGGGCAATGGTTTGCCCCGCCTTGATCTGCAGCGAGATATCGCGCAAGGCAGCCGGCCCGTGCGTGCCAGGGTAGCGAAAGGTGACGCGGTCTAGCGTCACCCGTTGCGGGTTCGTGGGCGCCACCTGTTTGCCCACCGCTAACCTGCGCTGCGCCGCCTTGTCGATAAATTCGCAGTAGTCGCTGATATAGAGCGTTTTCTCGAACAAGTCGTGACTCACCTGCATCAGGCGTGCCAGTGCCAGGCTGGCGCTGCGTATGGCGATGACGGCCGTGCCGGCAATCGCCAGATCCAGCCACTGCCAATGCAGCATGAAACCCAGCGCCGCAAAGGTAGCCACCAGGCCCAGCGATGACAGCAGCCTCCCCAATGTGGTGGCACGCGCCTCGCGCAAGCCCAGCGACACCAGGTGTTGCTGCAGGGCGAGGGCGCTGCGATGGTGCTCTGCCAGCACATAGGGCTGCGCCTGATTGGCGCGTATCTCGGCCGCAGCATCCCGGTTGGTCGCCAATTCGGCCATCATCTCCAGTTGCCGCGACAGATCGATGGTCACCGACATGCCGGCATATTGCACACGCGCCCCCGTCAGCGCAGCCCAGCCCTCCGGCAGCAGGGCCAATACCAGTATCGGCAGCAGCAGCGGGTGCAGCCAGCACAGCGCAATACTGGCGCTCAGCACAGCGAGGCCCGCACTCAGGGCTTCGACCAGGCTGTTGGTGGCGCCCTCCATATGCATGACACCCCGCATCTGCGCCCGGTGCATCTGGTCGTAGAAGTCCGCGTCATCAAACGAGGCCAGGTCCACCCCGACGGCTGCCTGGCAAAGCGCCTCTTCTGCAGCCCTGTGCACCTTGGGCCCCATATGGGCCTTGGCCATGGCCGTGACGGCGTCCAGCGCCATGCGCACCAGGTAAACCAGCAGCAGCAGGCCTATCGCTGGCAGCGCCAGGCGCAGCGAGGCAAGGCCGCCATGGGCGCCGAACAACTGGCTCAGCACCTCAGGCGTCAGCAGAAAGGCCCAGGTTGCCGCCGCACCGGCCAGCAACTGCGCCGCCACCACCACCAGAATGGCCCTGGGGGCGGCTCGCCGCAGCAGGGCGGCGGTCGGCCGGATGGCTTGATTCAGCCGACGCAGTACCCCACGCAAGCCAGGGGCGGCCGACTCGCCACGGTCCAAGCGCCAGAACGGCGTATCCAGCGTACTTTCTTCAGCGCTTTGGCTCAGAGCCCACCCCCACCCAAGGTCAAGACAGAAGGCAGATCGCAGTCCGGGTGGGCTCGCAGCAACTGGTACACCACGCCCCCCAAGCCGGACAACAAACCCGGCGCGAAGGTATTGCGGGCAATCCCGCTAACCGGCCCATGATCTTCGATACTGGTCAATATCAAGGACAAAACCTGCTCACGGGTCAGCCCCTCGGGTGCCTCACCCAATGCCATGGCGCGATGCAACAGCTCCCAGGCACCCAGATCGCCATGGCAGGGGCAATGATTCTGGCCAAAGCCGGCGCGCCAGGCTGCCGCTGCGGCAATCCGCACGCGCTGCCGATTGGCTGGCTCCGCTAGGTATGGGTCCAGGTGCAGATGCGCCAGGCCTATGCCCACGGCACCATGGCACCATGCCGCCACGCTCCTGACGGGCAGATCACGCAAATCCAGCCAGTTCTGCTCGTCTTCGTCATACAGCTGGTCTTCAAAAGCAAAGGCCGCCTGCGCCATGTCGGTATAGCGCTGCTGGCCCGACTCGCGCCCCAGCCAAGCCAATGCCCAGCCTATGCCGGTAACGCCATGGGCAAATCCGCCTATGCCCTTGGGCCAGCGCTCGTGCGTCCAATGGGCAGTCGTGCCCTGCTGCTGGGCACGGTCGCACAACTGGTCGCCAATCTCGCAGGCCATGCGCAGATAGCGGGTATCGCCTGTTGTACGCGCCAGCACCAGCAAAGGCACGATGGCGCCGCTGCGGCCGGTCAGCAGATCGTTCACTTCGTCGGCAGCGGCTGCCGCCGGCAGCATCTCGGCCAGTGCACAGGCGCGGGCTACCCCATCACCACCGTCCATGCCCCAGGCCGCCAGTGTCAGCCGAGTCCATATCTGCGAGCCCAGGCCGATATAGCCGCCCGGCTGCAAGGGACGCATCTTCTGGGTGCCGGCGCGCTTCCACTCCTTGACCACCCAGTCCTCCAGCAGGTTGAGCGAGTGCAATACGTCGGCCAGCAAGCTGTCCAGGCCCGCCACTGGGTCGGCACGGCCCGCTTCCACTTCTTTCAGATAGGCAGCCAGCAGCAGCGCCACGCCGCTGGTGCCGCCGTACATATCGTCCTCCAGCGGCTGCACCGACCAGCCATTGGCCCCCACTATCGGCGCAATCCAGGCTGCAGTCCCGTCCTTGCCGCGTATGGCGGCCGACTGCATGTCCGTCACAATACGCGCCGCCAGCACGCGTCGGCGTACCTCCAGTTCATCGACACGGGGCTGCGCCGGCAATATCGAGACATCTTCTGGGTACCAGCCATCCGAGATAAAAGCACTCACCAGGCTGGCCCGTATGACCTTGCGCTCCAGGTCGAAATCTGCGGCGCGCCAGCCCTCCAGCACGGCCTCCACCAGATTGCAGGGCTTGAGCCAACGGGTATCCCGGGGGCCGTCCAGCACGCCATGCCCGGCGATGGCGGTAAAGAATGGAATATCGCCTTCCAGCAGGTCGTCTATCTCGGCATTGATCACGAGCGGGTCGGATGGCGCTGAGATGAAATTGACCGCCATGGTAGCCAGCAGATGAAACGCCTTGTCGCGCGCCGGCCCCTCCTTGTGCAGCGACACTGGGTGCCACAGCATGCGGCTGATTTCCGCGTAAGCCTCAGTCGGCCGGGGGACAAATCGGATGCGGCATGACTCAAAGGCCCGCAGGCGATCATATAAGGTACCCTCAGCATCCAGCCGCTGCAGGGTTGCCGTCAATTCATCAAATGCGGACAACACCTCCGGCCAATAGGTGCCCAAGGCGGGTTCGGGGCTAGGGTGGTTCTGGCTGCGCGGCATCTCCATGGTGGTCCGGCCCAGCCTAGCCTGGTCAGAGCCCGCATTGACGACACCCGGTACATTCAGCACAGGCTGCTGGCCCGGTAGCATGCCCACGCTGGAGACATCCACGCCACGCCAGCCCAAGCCACGGCCACGGCCGGGCAACATGCCCACATTGAGTACCGATTCATTCACCAGCAGGTTGGCCTCGTCTACCGCCGCCCCCAAGCCAGAAGGCCTGACTGGCAGCCGAGGCGCAAACAGCGTTTCGCAGTCCACCACGATAGGGCTGCCGCCATGGGCAATCAGGTTCTCGGCATGCAGATCGTTGCCGCCCAACAGGCGCATCAGCGCCAGCCAGTGGCCTATGCCACGGTAGAAGGCCCGAAGCTCCTGCTCATCGGCTGCGTAGCGGTGCGCCACAAACTCAGACCAGCCATGCTCGCCGCGCAGCAGCACGCGGGGCACGCCTATGGTCATGGCACGGCCATGCGCCTGGGCAATGTCGCGGACAAACTCTCCCAGCGCCACATCCACCGCCATGGAACGCGGCTTGTAAACGATACGGCCACCTTCGCAGCGGACGATGCCTACCGTCTGGCCCTGCTGGTGACTATCGCCAGCCCCCAGGCTCAGCTCCAGCAAGCGCCCTACTGGCTGGCCACACAACTCAGCGAGTGCGGCACGATCCGCCGCCCAGCGCTGGGCGAAAAGCAAAGAGGCCGCACACCGGTTCCGGATGACGGTATCGATACGGCGCAGCATCGTAGGGTACGGCCCCGCCAAGTCATCCCAGAACTGGCGTTGCGATGCCATTTCGATGAACTCGGCCCAGCGCAGGGCGGGGTCCTCTGCCACCAGCTTGCCGGTCACCCGCGCTGCGTTCAGTTCCAGCAGCAGCAAGCGCCCCAACTTGGCGTGCAGTACTTCCTGTAGCGCTTCGCTCGTCACTCGCAGAATGACTTGCGACTCCCCTTCGAGCAGCCCAGCAACTGAAAAAAGCTGGGTTGCCAGCTCGTCAACGTACGGCGAGATCAGGCAACCCAGGCATTTATCGAAGTTACTGGTGTCCATAGCTGACACCATCATTCAATAAACCTCTCTACTTGGTTTCGATGCGTTTGCTTAACAGCACATATAACGCGACGAACCAGTGCAAGCCGTGCCACAGCCGCCAAAGGTCAAGGGACGGATGGCCATGGTGATGTCGGCTTCGGCGTACTCACCGCTAACGAACAAGGAACCAGCGGGATTCTCTTCGCTGGCTTCATTACGCCACAGGTCAACAAGGCTTGCTGCGTCGATGCTGTTCATAAGTCTTCCTTCTCACGGTTGGTAGATTGAGTGTGTTGGAGGGCCCCTGCAAAGCATCGCCGCCGGTACTTTGCAGGGGCTCCCCATGCTGCCGATAAGACGCTTTTGCCATCGCTCGGCAGCCGAATTCAAGCTACACCAACAAACTTGGCGAATCGAACAATTTCTTATGCATAGCGGGTTATTGAATCAATCTCGCCACATCTTAATCCTGTACCCCAAACCCCTATCCAACCCTTACCTTATTATTCGTTTTGGCAATCTGCCACTGGCATTATCGAAGCGTGATTATAAGAAAATACGCTGATATACCTGCCTGGCAAGCTGCACTGCACCGCCGCTGCAATCAGACCGCACCAACTACCCATAAAATCATTAACAAACAATACATTACGCGAGATATCAATTACAACACCCCAGTTTTCACCTGGGCAATCCAGTGCATATGTCGCATCGCATCAAACACGATTTACCCTTGCTGAATAAAACAAGATGGAATAAATCCACATATAGACACCAACAGTTAAATCTTATGCCGCGCAACTAATCCACCTGCGCTCGGCAGCCGCACCCAACTCAATTCCGCTGGCGATCGTTTTTCGGCGCGCTTGCCTGGCTGACCAAGCCGCCCGTCCACCCCCGCAGACATCCAGTTTCACGCATCAGGGTAGGTCACGGCTTGCGATTGATCGCTGGGCGCAGCGTGACGCCAGCAAGCGACGAGGAATGGATAGGGTGTACCGCCCAGCCGCACCGGCCCAGGCAGAACCCGGGCCAGTACGTCAGTACCCTGCCATCACTTGGCCCGACGCCACTCCATCACCCAGTTTTGCGCCCAGTTCTGGCCGCCATCCTCCGAAACCACCTGGCGCCAACGGCAGCTATGGGGGGTGATGCTGTCCCAGATACCGAGCGAGATCGTCTTGCGGCCTGCCACTTCCTCCTCGGCCCAGAACAGCCCGACACCTTGCTCGAAGCTACCCAGCAATCCCGGGGGCGTCAGCGCGCCGCTGCGGGCATTCACCCAGAAGTCGGACCACCGCTGCTGCTCAACATCGAGCAGGCGCAAGCCCATGCCACTGAAGTTACGAGCCGGGATGCGCAATTCCTCAACGCTGCCTACGCCGCCCAAGATCGTCCAGCAGGTGGCCTCGCCCTCGAAATGATCCCACTCCTTTGCCCCAGATGGCAGGCGCCAGTGGCGTATCTTCCACTCGCCCGCCAGGAAGTTGAAATCGCCAGGCTTGCCCGGTGTCGGCAGCTTGGGCAGCGGCGGTACCGCATCCAGCACAGGGGCGTTGCTCGCCAAGGCAGTGCCGGGCAACAGGGCTGCAGCACCGGCAGCCATCATCAAGGTACGGCGGGTTTGGTCCATCTCTATCTCCAGTTGTCAGGATTGCAGGGGAGGCATGGGCCGTGGGGCCACCCATGCAGTGGCGCTCTACGCCGCAATACATGCCGGCATCGACCGCGCCCTTGCACACAGGGCACCTGAGGCTGGAAGAAATGCTACGCTTCAATACCTGACATCCTGTGGCAGGTATTTTCTTGCCCCACCTGATACCCGCCCAACCATGCGATCCAGCCGCCTGCTCTCCATCCTGATGCTGTTGCAATGGCGCGGCTGCCTGTCGGCCACGGTGCTGGCGCGCGAGTTTGAAGTGTCGGTACGGACCATCTACCGCGACGTGGATGCGCTGAGCGCCAGCGGTGTTCCCGTCTATGCCGAGCGGGGCCGACAGGGCGGCATCACCCTGCACCCGGGGTATCGCACCCGCCTGACGGGCCTGACCCCTGGCGAAGCAGAGAGCTTGCCGCTGGCCGGCATTGCCACGGTAGCGCGGGATCTAGGCCTGGGGGCCGAAGCCGCAGCCGCGCAGTTGAAACTCATGGCCAGCCTACCGGTAGACGCTGGCGAGGGGGCACTACGCATCGCCCGCCGATTCCACATCGACCCACTGCCCTGGTATCACCGTGCCGAAACCGCCCCCTGCCTGCCGGAACTGGCCAGTGCCGTCTGGCGCGAGCGCTGCATACAGATTGACTACGAGAACTGGCAAGGCCAAACCCGACATGAGCTGGAGCCGCTGGGCCTAGTGCTGAAAGGGGGTCTTTGGTATCTGGTCGCCAGCCGTCGCGGCAAACCGCCGCGCAGCTACCGCGTCGCCAGCATACGGTCGATCACAGTCCTGGAGCGCACCTTCAGCCGCCCTGCCAGCTTCGACCTGGCCGTGCACTGGCCCGCTTCGGTGGCTGATTTCGAGCGATGGCTGATGAAAGATATCGCCACAGTCAGACTGTCGGCCGAGGGATGCCGCATCCTGCGCGCAGTCAGCCCCATGGCGGCCGAGCAGGTAGAGGCCAGCAGCCGGCCCAGTACGCGCGAGCACTGGATAGAAGCAGAAATGCCTATCGAGACACCGGAATATTCAGCACGCCAACTGCTGCGCCTGGGCGCCGAGGTCGAGGTACTCGCGCCGGCAGCGCTACGTCTGGCACTACAGCAGGAGGCACGGGCAGTGCTGGCGCTCTACAGGCAGGAGCCAGACCCTGGCACCGGCCAGGCTGGTAGCGGCAAGGCCTAGCCACCCACCACACCTCCCAGATTAACGCCCTTTAATCACCCGCCCAGACTGCGTCAAGGTTGGGAGGGCGATGATCAATCTGCGCACGTAGTACCTGCGCTCACCACCTAAGGGGACGAGCATGCACTACCTCTCCCGATCTTGGATATGGATCGCCCTGCTTGGCCTACCTGGCAGCCATCCGCCGACGGTGACACCCCAGCTGGCGGTAGCCGCACAAGCGGCCGCCCCGGCCACCAATGTGCAAGCACAGCAGGCGGCGGGGTTCCGATCGAAAACCGCACGTAGCAGCCAGCTGCTGTTCCTGTTCGAGGATGGCCAACCGCCGCCCGACAAGAAGCCAGCGCACGGGCGACTCTGACCCCTGGGTCAGCGCACCCCGCGGATCTGGCGCACCTTGCTGCCGGCCTGCAGCTCGGCCAGCACGGTATCGAGTGCGATGGGCCGGCCCACCGCATAGCCTTGGGCGTAATCCACACCCAGCTTGGCCAGGCAGTCGAATATCTCCTGCGACTCGACAAACTCCCCTACCGTAGCCGCACCCAGCTGATGGGCCAGTTGGTTGATGGTGGCGACAATGGCGGCATCGGTGGGATTGCGATCCAGATTGCGGACAAAGCTGCCGTCTATCTTGATGATATCGACGGCAAAGTGCTTGAGGTAGTTGAAGGAACTCAAGCCAGCACCAAAGTCGTCCAGCGCGACCTTGCAACCCAGTTCCCGCAGGGTCTTGAGTATATGGGATGCCACCGACAGCTGATTCATCAGTGCAGTTTCGGTCACCTCGAAATGCAGCTGGCGGGGCACCATGGCAGACTGGGCGATCTGCTGCAGCAGATAGGGCAGGAACTGCGCATCGTTGAAGGAGTTGGCCGACAGGTTGATGCCCACCGACACATGCGGGTGCGCCGCCAGCGCCGGGCCCAGATTGCCCAGCACTTCCTGTATCACCCATCGATCTATGCTGCCCATCAGACCAAAACGCTCAGCCGCCGGGATGAATACACCTGGCGACATCAGGCCGCCTTCATGGTCGTACATGCGCAACAGCAGCTCGAAGTGGCGATGAAAATCGGCATGGCTGGCCGTGGGCACGATCTCCTGGGCGTAGAGGGTAAACCGGTGCTTCTCCAGTGCCTCCCGCAGGCCGCTGGCCAGCAGTATCTCGTGGTGCTGGCGTTTGACATCGTCCTGGCCGGCGTAATACAGCGACACCCGGTTGCCACCGGCCTGCTGGGCCGCGTAGCAGGCCACATCGGCCTGGCCCATGATCTCGCCGGTGCCCTGGGTGGACGGCAGGATGGGGGCGATGCCTATGCTGGCCCCCACCACATAGACATGCCCCTCCCATGGGAAGCGCAGGCCGGTAACCGCTTGAATGATCTTGTTGCCCATCTCCTGCGCCTTGCCCAGATCGCAGTTCAACAGCAGCAGGGCGAATTCATCGCCGCCTATGCGGGCGATGGTGTCGGAGTTGCGCACCTGCTCCATCAGCAGCAGGGCCAGTTCGCGCAGCAGCATGTCGCCTGCGGCATGGCCGGCAGAATCATTGACCACCTTGAAGTGATCGATATCGATAAAGCACAGGGCATGCTGGCAGTTGCGCTCGCCAGCATTAACGACAGCACGCTGCAGCTCCTGCTCGAAGCGGGCGCGGTTATACACGCCGGTCAGGGCGTCATGGGTGGCGCTGAAGCTGAGTTCCTTCTGCAACTTGTGGCTGCTGGTCTGATCGTGCCAGACCAGCACGGCGCCGGTCACTTCACCGTTGCTGGCACGCACCGGGGCGGCGGTATGCCGTATCTCGTAGCGCTCGCCCGTTTTGCTGATCAGCGTCACCCCCTCGTCGCGGCAAAAGCCATGCATCTGCTGCAGGCTCAGCTTGATGGGGCTACCAACAGGCTCGCCGGTTTCGCTGTGCAGTGCCCTGAATACTTGCTCATAGGGCACGCCTTTGGCCATGGCCAAAGTCCAGCCCGTCATGGCCTCAGCCGCTGGGTTCATATACGAGACCGTGCACAGGGCATCGGTCAGCAACACGGCATCGCTGATGGTGTCTATGGTCGTTTGCAGCCGCTCCTGGGCCTGGAACAGCAATTCCTTGGCACGGCGGGCATCGGTCATATCACAGCAAGACCCCAGCAACTGCGCCGGCAAGCCCGGCCGGCTAGGCAGCAGCCTGGCGGCAACACGCAGATGCCGCATATCGCCTCTGGGCAGCACCACCCTGACCTCAACATCCAGCTGTGTCTCGCCGTTGGCGGCAAACCGCACCGCGCGCTCAAAGCCCTCCCCATCCAGCGGGTGCATCAAATAGGCCCAGGTATTCAGCGCAGGCCGGAAGTTCGCCTCCGTCACCGCATGCAAGGCATGCATACGGCCATCCCATAGCAAGCCCCGCTCGGCATCCCACGACCACTGCCCCAGGCCGTTGCCCTGCGCCAGTTGCTCCAGCCTGGCTCGGTCCAGTTGCAGCGCCTCTTCGGCCCGCTTGCGCTGATCTATATTCTCGATCTGCGAGACAAAATACAGCGGCGTTCCCGCTTCATCGCGCACCACCGACACCGCCAGCTCCACCCACAGCACCCGACCATTCCTGCAGATGTAACGCTTCTCCATCTTGTAGGTATTGATGCGGCCGACCAGGATGTCATGCACCAGATCCAGATCGTCCTGCAGGTCGTCCGGGTAGGTCACATCCTGAAAACGCATGGTGGCCAGTTCCTGCTCGCTGTAGCCCAGCCAGCCGCACAGCGTCGGGTTGACCTTAAGCCAATTGCCTTCCAGCGAGACCAGCGCCATGCCTATGGCAGAGAACTCCATAGCCCCTCGGAAACGGGCCTCGCTGATGGCGGCCTGAGCCCGGCTAGCGCGCAGCTGTTCAATGACCACGGCCAGGAAGTAGGCCGGCACCAGTGTCAGGGCGATAGGCAGGTGGTGCAGCGGGGTGCTGGCCTCGCGCGCGCCCGCTGGCGAGAGCCAATCCAGCCCGATCAGGGTAAGGATGAACAGAGCATTGATGCCGCCTATCAAGGCAGTGCCGAACACGCTAAGGCGCAAGGCCACCAGCAACAAGGGCAGCATGATGTAGGCAAAGGGATAAGGCAGATGAACCAGGGCAAAATAGGCCGTGCCCATGGTCAGCGCCAGCAGCATCACCACATCGCCGCTCTGCCGCCCCGCCAGATGATTGCGCCAGGCTTCGCGGCTGCTGTTGAGCAGCAAGGGCAGCATCACCAGCAGGCCGATGGCATCGCTGACATACCAGCGCAGCCAGTTATGCTGGAAGGTGGCCATGTCGCCGGTACCAAATGCCGCCGCGCCAATCACCGACGCCAACAATGGCGGCATGAATACGCCGGCCCACAGCACCCGTACGGTAGACGACATATCGCTGTCGAACGCGGTACTGATGTTATGTACCCGCAGTGCCCAATAGCCTATCAGTATCTCCACCAGATTGGAGGCGACAAAGAACAGCGTCAACTGCAGGGGTGCGCCGAAAGCCAGGTTGGCCAGCAGGTTGGCCAGCGCTACCGGCGGCAGTATCAGGCTCCACCTGCCTGGATAGTGCAACAAGGCAACCATGCCCAGCGCATTGGGTAGCCAGAGGCCGGCGATGCCACCCGATAGCTTGAACAAGCCGACACATACGGCGGCCAGCACAAAGTACAACAGGAACAAAGGCAACGTCAGCGTCAGTAGGTCTTGCCGCAAGGCAGGGCTCATCACGGGGCTCCTCGATACCTCTGCCTATGAAGTCAACCAGCGCACCCCTGGCAGTTGGATGCCGGACCCGCCTGGGCATGGCTGCCCTGGGCCCGACGGCTGTGCATACTCAACCTTGGCAGGCGGCGGGCGGCTTTGCCAGCCAGCCGACAAATGGAGCGACCTCCGGCTCCCCCGCCTTGATATGGCGCAATGCACCATTTGCCGCCGAGCACTACATTACGGTCATAACCAGAACACGATTCGTTCGATCTATGGGAGGAAACGCCGAATGCACCCTTGGCATGCCATGGAGCCGCCCCATGTGGCGGCGCACTTTGAGGTGGATGCCCAGCAAGGCCTGGATGAGGCGGAAGCTGCGACCAGGCTGCAGCAGCACGGTCGCAATCGGCCCAGCGCGCCGCCCACACGTAGCGGGCTCGCGCGTTTCCTGTCGCAATTGCTGCAGCCCTTGATACTGGTGCTGATAGGCGCGGGTGTCATCACCGCCTTGCTGGGCGAAACGGTCGATGCCAGCGTGATCCTTGGCGTGGTGCTGATCAACGCGCTGGTGGGCTATATCCAGGAAGGCAAGGCCGAAGCCGCGCTAGCCGCACTGGCACGCTCCATGACTATGGAGGCCACCGTGCTGCGGGGTGGCAACCGGCAGCGGCTGGATGCCGCCCATCTGGTTCCCGGCGATGTGGTGGTATTGGCGGCAGGCGACAAGGTGCCGGCAGACCTCAGGCTATGCACCGGCAAATCCCTGCGTACTTCCGAAGCGGCATTGACCGGGGAATCCACACCGGTAGACAAACACGCCCAGGCCCTACCCGCCGAAACCGTACTGGGTGACCGGCGCAACATGGCCTATGCCAGCACCCTGGTCGTGGCAGGACAAGGCAGTGGCGTGGTAACAGCAACCGGCGATCACACCGAGGCGGGCAAGGTCTCGGGCCTGATTGCCGGAGCGGCCGAGCTGAGCACACCACTCACCCGCAAGCTGACGGTATTCACCCGCTATCTGCTGGTCGCCATCCTGGCCCTGGCGGCCCTGACCTTTGCCGTAGGTATCTGGCGCGGCGAAAGCGCCTTCAATATGTTCATGGCCGCCGTGGCCTTGGCGGTGGGTGCCATTCCCGAGGGCTTGCCCGCTGCCGTGACGATAACGCTCGCCATCGGCGTAGCACGCATGTCCAGGCGCCGTGCCATCATCCGCAAGCTACCCGCCGTCGAAACCCTGGGCAGCACCACGGTCATCTGCTCCGACAAGACTGGCACCCTCACCGAGAATGCCATGACCGTACAGGCCATTTGGTCTGGCGGGACTAGCTATACGGTGAGCGGGCTGGGTTACGATCCGGTGGGCCAGATAGCGACGGCCACACAGCCCGCCGAGATCACACCGCCCCTACGCGAGACGCTACTGGCCGGCGTGTTGTGCAACGACGCCAAGCTGCTGCCAACAGCAAGGCAATGGACGCTGCTGGGCGACCCCACCGAGGGCGCCCTGCTGGTCGCAGCCAGCAAGGCTGGGCTGGACTGCAACACGCTCTACAGCGTCTTTCCCCGCCTGGATGAATTGCCATTCGACCCCAACCGGCAATACATGGTCACCCTGCACGAGATCGAGGGCGAACGCCTGCTCTATGCCAAAGGTGCCGTGGAAAAACTGCTGCCCGCCTGCGGCACCATGCTCAATGCCAACGGCCAACCCATACCGCTGGCGCCAGAGGTCATCCACCGGGCGACCGCGCAAATGGCCGAAGCCGGCCTGCGGGTACTGGCCCTGACGCGCTCCACCCTGGCGGCCAAGCGGGTACTTGATCACGACTGCCTGGGCGCCGACCTGGTGTTTCTCGGCCTGATGGGGATGATAGACCCGCCTCGACCTCAGGTACGGGCATCCATTGCGGCCTGCCACAACGCCGGTATCAAGGTAAAGATGATTACCGGCGACCACCCCGGTACTGCCCGCGCCATTGCCTGCCAGCTAGGCATTACCGCTAACGACAGCAGGGCCTGGACCGGGCAGGAGCTGGCCCAATTGGACGATGCCGCCCTCTGTAGGGTGGCGCGAGATATCGATGTCTTTGCGCGGGTAGAGCCGGAACAGAAGTTCCGGCTGGTGCGGGCACTGCAAGCCAATGGTGAAGTGGTCGCCATGACCGGTGATGGCGTCAACGACGCCCCCGCGCTCAAACAGGCCGATATCGGTGTGGCCATGGGCCTGGGCGGCACCGCCGTGGCCCGAGAAGCGGCCGCCATGGTGCTGACCGACGACAACTTCAGCACCATCGAAGCCGCCATCGAAGAAGGCCGCGGCATCTACGACAACCTGCTCAAATTCATCGTCTGGACCATCCCCACAAACGCTGGCGAGGGACTGGTGATACTGGCAGCCATACTCGCCGGGGTCACCCTGCCAATCACGCCCCTGCAAATCCTCTGGATCAACATGACCACCGCCGTGCTGCTGGGCATGATGCTGGCCTTCGAGCCGCCCCGGCGCGACATGATGCAGCAGCCGCCACGCTCCCCCACGGCGCCCTTGCTGAGCCCCACCCTGCTGCGACGCATTGTGCTGGTGAGCCTGCTGATGCTCATAGGGGCATTCAGCCTGTTCGAGCTGGCGCTACGACAAGGCAGCACCCTGGCCGAAGCACGTACCGTCGCCGCCAATGTGTTTGTGTTGATGGAAATACTCTATCTGTTCAACTGCCGCACCCTGAGCCAGCCCTGCTGGGCCAATGGCTGGTTCAGCAATCACTGGGTATGGCTGGGCAGTGCGGCCATGCTGCTGCTGCAGTTGGCCTTCACCTACGCCCCAGCCTTCAACACCGCCTTCCAAACCGCCCCGATCAGCGCACAGTGGTGGCTCACCATCACCGCCTTTGCCACAGCTAGCAGTGTCCTGATCGAGCTGGAAAAAGCACTGACACACCCCAGGGGTAAGGAAGGCTGATACGGCATCGCACCCAGCGGCGCTTACTTGGGTGGGATAGCCCCGGCAGCAGGCCAATCAGTGTCGCCTATGCGCTTGAGATCCATTTCAAAGAAACGCACAGGGTCCTTGCCCGGCATCAGCCGGTCGCCGACCTCCTTCCAGCTACCTTCCTTGATGGTGGCCGTGTAGCGTATGGTCATGGGCCCGGCGGGGATTTCCCAGACAAAGCCCTGCTCTGTGGGGGTCAGCGCAAAATCACCGGCATTGCCCATGGCATAGGAGTGCAGCGTATAGGCATTGCTGGCGGGGTTGTAGGAGATCGTGCCGAAGGCGTTGAAGCCCACCTTGCCATCCGCCAGGTAACCACGCCCTTCCACCACCTTGACCGACCCATCCAGAAACGGCCCGACACGCTCAGTCTGGGTAACCGTGTGCTTCTCACCCGAAGGCAACAGCGTCCAGGCGGTGCCGCGCCAGCTGCCATCCATAAAGGCCAGTTTGGCCATGGCGGCCTGCTGGGCGGGAATGACTTTGGCCGGATCAGGCCGCATGGGGCCGGCGGCCAGGCTGCCGATGCTGGTCAGCAGTAGCAGGGCGGCGGCAGTTGCGCGCAAGGTATGCATAGGGGGCTCTCTTGTTCGATAGGGGCGGTAGCAAGCGTACACGGTAGAAAATATAGGGGGCGACAGAATATCGCCCCCGGACGCCTGGCTGTTGCGCACATTCAACATGGCCCCAGCCCCCCAGCAGGGCGGCCCAAGCCGCGCTACCGGGCGCATGTCTAGCCTATTGCTTCACCATGGTAGCCACCGAGATATGCGGCCAGTCTATGCCGTCAAAATTGAGTATCACGGTCTGGGTGTACTGCAACTGCATGAACTGCTCACCATCGGGCAGCTCCACCGTCTCTATCCAGAATATGGCGTCCAGCTTGGTGGCATTGGCGTTCTGGGTGATGAAGGGAATGTTGACGATACCGCCCACCGGTGTGGTGGAAATCTCCAGCACCACGGTATTGATGATGTTCTGCCCTTGTATGGCATCCACCAGCAACTGGTTGGGATTACCCACCATGGCCTGGGTAATGCCGGGGGGCAGGTCGGAATGCAGGTAAGGGTCCAGATAACCCAACTGGCCGGTGCCAGGCCCCGTGGGCGTAGAGCTGACCGGTGCAATCTGCGGGCCGCCGTTGACCTCGAACGCCGTGCCCTGAGCCAGCAATGAATCACCGTGCGGAATGGTGGATTGGCGCACGATGGTTGCCGGGGCCGAGGGGTCGCTGGTGGGCGGGACATTCAGCCAGATTCCGGGCTCGATATGCAAAGCGGCATGGCTCTGCTTGTCGCTGACACGCTGCAGATAGGTCAGGCCGGTCAGAAAAATATCGTCCTGCAGCGAACCCCGGTTAGGGACAGGCGCTCCGATGGGTGAGAAGTCCAGCACTTCATGGGTAGCGTTCAGCATCAGCCTGAAGATGCCGCCATTTTGCTTGTTGGGCAGGGCAATCAGATTGAAGCCGCTGCCTATCCAGCTGCCGGCCAGATTCTTGAGCAGGCCCAGGGGTGAGGCGGTTGAGGTCGATGGCAGGCTGGCGCGCATCAATTGAACGGGTGGGCGGGCTTGATTCACGATGGTATTCCTCCAGTGACGGTTGGGTAGGCACGTACATGAATGCCGTGCTTTTCTTGCTTGTTGCCGGACACGCCAAATGGCGATGGCAAAAGACCGGCGCAGGCCAGATCGGGATGGCTAGCTCCGTTCTATGGGATGACCAAGCCCCACGCATCATTCATTTGGGGGACGCTGGATTTATTCCGCCCGCCGGCCATGCCAGCCCCCTGGCAACCCTGCTATGTCTCCCCCATTTGAATGAAGGTAGCCAAGCCACCGTGTGCTAAAGCTATTGCATGGCATCCGCAATCTGTCCTGCCGCCAGGCCATGGACAGACCGAGATGGCATGAAAGCGACCCATAGAGGTCAACAAGGAGCGAGGAATCCTGCCCCCTGCCATGGTCCGGCCCCACCGGCCACGGCCGGCCATCACGCACTCTCCTGCCTTACGCCTCCTTGCCGGGCCATGCCCATTCAGACAGATACGAACGGCAGCAAGACCGTTCGCCCGCTCGCGGCCCCGGCCACTGGCGGACTCCCCACGGGCTGAGGGCCCGATAAGCAACACAAGCAAACGGAGGATGTATGACAACGGCAACAACAGCTGGTCAGCCCCGCTGGGCCAGGGACTATGTGTTCGATATCTTGAGTGAGCTGGGCATCCACTACATTTTTGGGGTGCCGGGCACCAATGAAATCCCCATCATCGACGGCACCGCCTACCCCGAGAACGAGGTCGAGTACATCGAGTGCCTGCACGAGAATATCGCCATCGGCGCCGCCATGGGTTCGGCCCGCATGACAGGCAAACCCGGCGTGATGGTCGTGCATGTCACCCCCGGCATCGCCCACAGCATAGGCAACCTGTTCAACGCTGCGCGCTCGCAGGTACCCCTGGTCATACTCTGCTGCCAGCAGCAGAACGAGCTGGTCACGCAGGAGCCCTTGCTGGCCTCCAACCTGGTGGACCTGGCCAAGCAATACACCAAATGGGCACACGAAGTCCGCACGCCGGAAGAACTGCCCATGGTGCTGCAGCGCGCCTTCAAGGAGGCCATGGCTCCCCCGAACGGCCCGGTGTTCGTGGCCATCCCCTGGGAATTCACCATGCGCCGCATCGGCGACCATGATCGCGTGCCCGGTGTCACCCGCATCTCGCCACACTTTACCGGCGACCCGGAGACCATACGCCAGGTAGCCACCCTGCTGGCCGAGGCCAAGAATCCCCTTATCGTGGGCGGCGATGCCGTGGGCTATGCCAATGCCTGGCCCGAGATGCAGCAACTGGCCGAGCTGATCGGCGCACCGGTCTTGCTGCAAACCTTCAGCAGCGTGGCCAACTTCCCCAATAACGACTACCACTGGCAGGGCGAGCTGCCGGGCAGCCAGCAAGCCATGCAGCAGGTATTCGAGGGCCACGATGTGGCCTTCCTCTGCGGCTTCAGCAACCAGGCCCAGATCACGGTATTCAAATACACCCAGGGGGCGCTGATCCCCCCCCATGTGCGCCAGGTCTACCTCACCAACAACACCTGGGACATAGGCAAGAACTACTACGGCGAGGCCGCCATCCTGGGCGATATCAAGGCCACCCTGCCACTGATCAACACGCTGATCGCCCAGCAGGCGCCCGCCGCGGCCGCACAACGTAATCAGCACCTGCGCGAGCTGGATGCCGCACGACGGGTATCGTGGGATCAATACCTGGCCCAGGCCATGCAGCAGAAGGAAATCTGGGCCGTAGTGATTGCCGACGCCCTGCGGCAGGAGATAGGCGAGCGCGGCCTGGACAAGAAGTTTGTCTATGTCCACGAGGCGGTCTCCGATCCGGCGCCATTCCAGTACCTGCTGCCCTTTGGCACCGAAGGGGGCGCACCCATCAGCTACTACTGCGTGGGCGGCGGCTCACTCGGCTGGTCCATGCCCGCCACGCTGGGCATCAAGCTGGAGCAGAACGGCTGGCAGGACATCGAGACCCAGCTGGTGGTATCGGCCACCGGCGATGGCTCCTCGCTGTTCTATCCGCAAACCTGGTGGACGGCAGCGCATCGCCAGCTGGGCGTGCTCTACATCATCACCAACAACCACGAGTACCACACGCTACAGCTGGGCCTGCAGCAGGTTATCCAGGCCTATGGCTCGGCACCGGGCTACGGCTGGACACCCAAGACCAACGACCCGGACTACCTGCGCATACGCGGCCCGGCCCCCGATTTTGTCGGCATGGCCAAGGCGCTGGGCGAGCTGGGCGGCGAGGTAGTGCACCTGCCCGAGCAGGTCAGGGCTGCCGTGCGGCGCGGCATCGATCATGTGCTGCACACCCGCCAGTCCTACATCCTCGACATGCGTACTGCACAGAATACCCCCACCACCCCATCGCTGGCCGAAGCCAACCGCATGGCCCTGGCCCGCTATGTGGGGCAGCCGCCATTGGACAGCTTCCATCACCCAGCCAGCCAGGGCCTGCTCAAGGGCGATGCCGGCGGCGCACAGCCCAATATCCCCATCCTCTTCTAAATCGCAGGCAATAACAGGGCGCCCGGCAGCAGGCGCCCACTCAATCCAAGGAGATCAGTATCATGGCTAACGAAACCGTAGATATCGCCATCATCGGCGCAGGGGTGTCAGGGGTCTACAGCGCCTGGCGGCTCAAGCAGGCCCACCCAGGCAAGAAGATTGTCGTGTTCGAGGGCTCCGACCATGTCGGCGGCCGCCTGCTATCGGTACAGCCGCCCGATATCCCCAATATGGTGGCCGAACTGGGCGGCATGCGCATTCTGCCCGCCGTACAGCCGCTGATTACGGCACTGATCGCGGAGCTCAACCAGTCTCTGCCCCCACACGAGCAGATCGAAACCTATCCCTTCCCGGTAGACCAGGACCAGAACCTGGCCTATCTGCGTGGCGTCTACCTGCGCCTGAGCGACTTCACCAGCGAACCGGACAAGGTGCCATACCAATTGTCCTTCCTCGACAGGGGGGCCACTGCAGGCAGCATCATCCTCAATGCCATCGAGCAGATCGTACCCGGCATCACCGCACCCCACCTGACCGAAGAGCAGCGCCGCACCATGGCGCAGGAAGCCAGCTTTGGCGGCCTGCCGCTCTACCAGCAAGGCTTCTGGAACGTGCTGCTGCGGGTGATAGACGGCGAGGCCTATCAGTTGGGGGTGGATGCAGGCGGCTACAACTCCACCCTGTCGAACTGGAACGCGGCCGATGCCATCCCCTGGTATCTCTCCGACTTTGGTATCGACCCGCAATACAAGGGCTTCTGCAAGGGCTTCCAGCAGGTACCCAAGTCCATCGCGGCACTGTTCCAGCATGCCGGTGGCGAGATCAGGCTGAACGCCACGGCCTCCCGGCTCAAGTGGGAAAACGAGGTGTTCGAGTTTGCCGTCGAGGGCAAGGTCATCCGGGCACACCAGCTCATCCTGGCCATGCCGCGCCGCGCCATCGATCTGCTGGCCGCCACCAGCCCCATCCTGCAGGAAATCCAGCGCCTGACCTCCAGCGTCACCCCCAGGCCACTGTTCAAGCTGTTTACCACCTACAACAACCCCTGGTGGCGCGCCGCCGGCTATACCAATAGTGACAACGTCTACGTGCCGGTGCAGGCAGGCCGCTCGGTCACCGACCTGCCGGTACGGCAAACCTACTACTGGCCACAAAGCGATGGCCAACCCGCCGAATCCGGCCGCGCCATGCTGCTGGCCAGCTACGACGACGGCACCAACACCGGCTTCTGGGACGGACTGCGCCCGCAGCGCCATCAGCTCAAGCGCAGCGGCCAGGAAGTCGCCGCGCTGGCCGACCCCTTTGTTGGCGAAGCCACCGCCAGCCAGACCGAATCCACCTGGCACCAGTACAAGGCCCCCCGCTTGATGGTGGCCGAAGTCGCCCGGCAGCTGGGCACCATGCACGGCCTCAACTACACCCCCGAGGTACGCAACGCCGCCTTCCGCGACTGGGGCGACGACCCCTTTGGCGGTGGCTGGAACAGCTGGAACATTGGTGTGAAGAGCTGGGAGGTGAAGAAACAGATCATCAAGCCACTGGATATCTGCCAGCTCTACATCTGCGGTGAAGCCTACTCTGATGCCCAGGGCTGGGTGGAGGGAGCCTTGCAGACGGCCGACATGATGTTGAAACGCATGGCTTGCTAGGCGACCACCACCTTACAGTGGCTCACTAAGGCCCGGGAAATACCCGGGCCTTGGTACGAGAGTGCCCGCTACCCACTGTGCACTGGGTAAAGCGACCTCATGATGCCCGCCTTAGACAACATCCAAAGCAGCCATAGCCGGCAAAGCGGGCCAGTACAAACGCCACCTCATCCCGCTCCCATAAGCCCTGCAGGCAGGCCTCCGCATCCGCTGCCGTGGCCACGAAACCATCGGCTATACGTTCGCTGGCCGTATAGGCCCGCAGCACCAAGGTATCTTTGAAGTAGTCCGCTACAGGCGCCAGCGGCAGAGCCTGGGTATTGACGGTGACCGGGCTCGCATCCCGCAAGATAAACACCGGGCCAAACTCGTGGTAGGGCCCCGGTAGGCTAAACGGGCTATAGCTGGCCAGTATCAGCGCCTCACCGGGCCGGGCACGCCGAAGCACATCGCGGCAGGGCTCCCCCCCTTGCGCCTGATGGTATTCCACCGGCTGCTGCTGATCATCCAGGCCGTGCATGCGTGCACGGGTCAGAAAGTCGGCCCTGATGGGCTCGATGCGGTACGGTATGGACATGGCGCTGCCTTTGCATGAACGGCCCAACAGGCCGCGATGCAGATAAGGTAGGCTGCCTGTACGCACGCCGACACCCGATTCCTGCTGAGTCGCTGGCAACTCCCTGCGCCAGCGCTGCCAACAGAAAGCCCAGCCAGCGGCTGGGCCTTGGTCATCACAGCAGCGCTCTACATCCGCTTGGCGTAGGCCACCAATTGATCCAGCGCCGTGCCCCAGCCTTGGTGAAAGCCCATTTCCTCGTGTCGCTGCCTACCGGCTACGTCACGGTGTATGGCCACGGCCCGGTAGCGGGTGCGTCCGCCTGCCAGTTCATCCAGCAACAGCATGGCACTCATGAAGGGTTCCGCCGCCGGGCGGTAGCCAGGCAGCAGGGCATCGGTCCAGACCAGGCGTTGGCAGGGCACCACCTCCAGATAGCAACCAATATTGGGGTAGTCCTGGCCTTCCGGCGAACGCATGGTGGTGCTGAACATGCCACCGGGGCGCAGATCAATCTCACAATGCGACACCGTCCAAGGGGCTGGGGTGAACCAGTGGGGTATATGCTCAGCCTGGGTCCAGGCAGCCCATACTAGCTCGCGCGGTACGTCTATCTCTCGTTCCAGTACCAGGTCCAGCTTGGGGTCCGGGGTCCATGGGGTTGCGGTCATGTGTTTTTCTCCTTGAGTGCCATAAGGTAGTGGTCAAGTTGATCGAGTCGACGCTCCCACAGCGTGCGGTGTTGCGCCAGCCAGTCTTCCGCCAACTGCAGACGGGCAGCGGCCAGCTGGTATGTGCGTATCCGCCCCACCTTGCTGGAGCTCACCAGGCCGCATGCTTCCAGTATCTTCAGGTGCTGCACGAAGGAAGGCAGCGCCATATCGAATGGCGTAGCCAAATCGCTGACCGTAGCCGGGCCACGGCTTAGTCTCTCCAGCACCTTGCGGCGGGTCGGGTCGGACAGTGCGCGGAAAACACCATCTATGGGCTCAGCGCCATGTGACAAGATCATTCCTCCTGACTGCAGGCTTATCCATGCAGCCTTACTACCATAGCAAATACTTAGGCATAAAACTAAGTATTAATCTCAAAAAAAACGCGAGTGGCGCGCTGCCAGCCCCGGCAACACCCCAGCACGCTACTTGTGACCACAAGAAATCCAGCCTAGCGGCGCTTGCCAGGTGAGCAATGGCCGTACAGGGGTACGGCAAGCTCGCTCAACAAGGCCAGAAAGGGGCTGTTAGCAGCGCCTAGTATGACATGCGCCGTAGCGCGTCTTCTTCCAGCGCCCGCTCTACATGGAGCAGAACATCGTCCACATCGGCAGGACGCTCATCCAGCACGACCCGGCCAGTCAAAGGCACATCAGGCAGCAAGCTACCTTCCTTGTAATGCGCCCAGATTTCCTTGCTGTACTGGCTGGCCTGCAGGGCCGGGGCAAATACGGCAAAGAAATTGCGCAGATTGTTCACATCGCGCTCCAGCATATCGGCCGCGCTATTGTTGCCAGCTGCATCGATAGCCTGCGGCAGGTCGATGATGACAGGGCCGTCCAAGCCAACCAGGATGTTGTATTCAGACAGATCGCCGTGCACCACTCCGGCACACAGCATGCGCACCACCTCCCGCAGCAATACCTCATGGTATTCCAGCGCCAGCGCCTCGGTCAGCTCCACATCATTGAGGCGCGGGGCGGCATTGCCATCGGCATCCACCACCAACTCCATCAACAACACACCTTCGTGGCAGATATTCGGTCTGGGCACCCTCACACCGGCGGCAGACAAACGGTATAGCGCGTCCACCTCGGCGTTCTGCCAGACCTCCTCCTGCATCTTGCGGCCATAGCGGCTACCCTTCTCCATCGCTCGGGCCTGCCGGCTGTTCTTCACCCGGCGCCCTTCCTGATACGACGCGCTCTTGCGGAAGCTACGTTGATTGGCTTCCTTGTACACCTTGGCACAGCAGATCTCGTCGCCACAGCGCACGATATAGACGGTCGCCTCCTTGCCACTCATCAACTGGCTGATGACTTCGTCTATCAATCCTTCTTCAACCAGGGGCAGGAGTCTTTTGGGTGTCTTCATCGTAATAGCAATAGGCCTGATAGGAGCAAGCCCCCACCGGTCAGGCCACGTAGGGACACACCGATGGGGGATACTCAGGAATAGGGAGCGCAGGCAGGATTGCCGCACAGGGAAAACACGCGCCGCAAAGCGGGCAGGCTCGCAACTGAAGCCGAGCCGAATCAATAGTTTAACAGCTCCCAGCCACTTGGCAGCGGTAGTATCAACGACTAGCCTGTCCCATCTGCCCCAAAAGCAGCGCCGGCCGACCACGTCTATGTCGCACAGCAGGCAGCTTACAGCGCCTTGGGCACACAGGCTTAACAACCAACCTGGCGCATGCGGGCGGTTGATCCAGCAGAAGCTACTCACGCCACGGCAAGCCATTGTCCCGGTGAGCAGTGCGTAGGCGCACGCCGTAGCTGCCCTCGCGGCTAGCCCACCATCCTGCTGCTGCGGCAGGATGGTGGGCAGCAGCTTATTTGCGCCAGTAGTTTGCCGTCATGAAACAATGCCACTGGCCATCGTCACCCAAGGTATGCGACTTGAGCGTACGGTGATCCGGGCTGTGCAGCTCGATGACATCACGGTACTTGCCCATCTTGCCTTCCACAGCAAAATCCGGCCCTTCGGCATCCAGTGACAATATCCTGCGATCCTTATCCAGGCTGCCATCGTAAACCCATAGATAGGTCATCATCGAGCCCACCCAGCTACCGCTGAAACGCCCTTTCTGGGGGTCGTAGCCCAAGGTCATCAGCATAGTGGCCATATCACCACCGGGCATTTCCCCACGCCCCTCCAGCAGCACCCACAAGTCACCCAGGGCGCGCACGCTCTCCTCGCCCTTGAACTTCATCAGTGGCTCATCCGGCCCCATCACGGCCTCACTTTCATAGCGCCACTCGCCCACCAACTGCAACAACCAGCGGTGCTCGTCCTGTGCTTCCATCTGCATGGTCAACCTCCTCAGTTATAGGGGTGGCCGCCTAGGCGGCCCTGCTGCCAAACCAGCATAGCAAGCCACGGTGCGGAAAGCGCCTGGCCAACTCGCTAGTCATGGCAGCACGGCGCAAGATGGGTGCTACTGGAATGCCACCTCGGCAAAGCTGCGCAGCTTGCGGCTGTGCAACTGGCCCAAGCCCTGCTCACGCAACAGCTCCAGGGCCCGTATGCCTATGCGCAGATGCTGGTCCACCCGCTCACGGTAAAAATGGTTGGCCATGCCTGGCAGCTTGATCTCGCCATGCAGCGGCTTGTCACTCACGCACAACAAGGTGCCGTAAGGCACGCGGAAGCGGAAACCGTTGGCCGCAATGGTGGCGCTCTCCATATCCAGTGCCACCGCCCGGCTCTGGCTGAAACGCCGTTGCGGCTTGTTGTCCGGCAGCAACTCCCAGTTGCGATTGTCGGTGCTGGCGACGGTGCCAGTACGCATCACCCGCTTGAGCTCCGCCCCCACAGCCTGGGTCACATCCGACACAGCGGTTTCCAAGGCCTGCTGCACTTCAGCCAGTGCGGGAATCGGCACCCACAGCGGCAGGTCTTCATCCAGCACATGGTCCTCACGCACATAGCCGTGGGCCAGCACATAGTCTCCCAATTGCTGGGTGGTACGCAGGCCGGCGCAATGGCCCAGCATGATCCAGGCGTGCGGCCGCAATACAGCCACATGGTCGGTCATAGTCTTGGCATTGGCGGGGCCGACACCAATGTTCACCATGGTGATACCGGCATGCCCCTCGCGTACCAGATGGTAAGCAGGCATCTGCGGCAGCCGCGGTGGCGCCACACCCAGGGCATCACCGGGCAGGGCCTCGCTGCCCACCCGCCGGGTAATCACATTGCCCGGCTCCACAAAGGCACTGTAGCCGCTATCCGGCTGCGCCATAGCCTCATGCCCCAGCCGCACGAACTCATCGATATAGAACTGGTAGTTGGTGAACAGCACATAATTCTGGAAGTGCTCAGGCGCCGTCCCGGTGTAATGGCGCAGCCGGTGCAGCGAGTAATCGACCCGTGGTGCGGTAAACAGCGACAAGGGCAGCGGATCACCCGGCTTGGGCTCGTAAGTACCGTTGGCAATGCCATCATCCATGGCAGTGAGGTCGGGCAGGTCGAACACATCCCGCATCAATGCCCGCCGCTCCGGGCTCAGGCTGCCTTCGATGTGATCGTGCTCGGCAAACGAAAAATGCACCGGTATGGGCTGGGTACTGGTGCCTATCTCCAGCTCGCAGTCGTGGTTCTGCAACAGCAGCGAAAACTGCTCCAGATAGTAGCCCGCGAACAGATCGGGGCGGGTCAAGGTCGTCTCGAAGCGGCCGGGGCCAGATACGAAGCCATAGCTCAGATGGGCGGTATCGATGCTCTTGTTACGCAGCGTCGTACGTATCTGAAAGCGCACAAAGGGATAACAAGCCCGCACATGCCCTGGCAACGGCTCACCCGCCATAAAGCGACGCATCGCTTCGCGCAGGTGCTTGAGGTTGTGTTCATAGATGCGCTGCACCTGCTTCAGTGCATCGGCAGCATTGGTGTAGCGACTAGGGGCGATAAACGGAGGGAGATGGGACATGGGCTCACACATTCAAAGGTGGGTCGCCTGCAGTGCATCCCTGGCATGGTGCAGGTAAAGGCAGGCGCAGGGCACTACTATAGCCAAACCACCGCGCCATGCCCACGCCTGGCAGGCAGCCGCCAGGCCATCCTACTGGCTTATCATGGTGTCCATTTCAAATAACAGGCAGCAAGACATGAACGCGCGACAACTGATTATTGCCGGCAGTCTCAATATGGTGATCGGCGTCGGTGCCGGTGCTTTCGGCGCACATGGCCTCAAAGCCGTGCTCAGCCCAGCCCAACTGGCCATCTGGCAGACTGCCGTCAGCTATCACCAGCTACACGCCCTGGGATTGATACTGCTGGGTGCTTTGGCATCCCGCCTGGGGCCAAGCGCCATGGCCCGCACCGGAAACTGCATGCTGGCCGGCATCATTGTGTTCAGCGGCAGCCTGTATGCCCTGGCGCTCAGCGGCATCAAGCTCCTGGGCGCCATTACACCCCTGGGTGGCGTGGCCTTGCTGGCCGCCTGGCTGATGCTGGCCTGGGCTGCATACCGTTCAAGCCAAGGGACAGAATAAGCCGTATCGGCGTGCCGTACCCGCATGAGAAGGATTCAAATGGCGTATCAGGCCTCTCCGCGAGGCCCGGATTGCCAGCGCGGTGGGTCAAAGGTCGGGAGAAGGCCAGAAGACCAAAGATCGGACAGTTCTTTTCACTGCATCCTTGCGTCCTCACCCCGCCCATCCTGCACCCGTCAAAGCC
>NZ_JBAMDD010000011.1:0-155028 GCF_036961565.1 Chitinimonas sp. JJ19 | reverse complement strand
AGTGCTTTCTTGAGTTCAAGCGAACCGACGTTGGCGCCGAGCGACTCACTAGCACATCGATCAAACAGCCGATCTCCCGGTATGTTATTCGAGTAAAAAGCACGTCGCGTAGCTTCCGTCCAGACCAAGTGAGAAGTTTTCGGGTTACGCTTGAATCACTTCAAACGAAACAGGTGCTGGCAAGGACGGAGCTACTAATGAGCAGTGTGGCACCTCCTTGCCAAGACTTTGGGACCGAAGTCGCCAGCATGGTTATGCGCAGCTTCTCTGTCCGCTAATGGAACAGTGGCACCTTGCGCTGTAAGTGAAAACCGCAGGTGGCGGTATATGTGCTAGCTGCTGAACCAGTACAGGTTCCGCTGGGTCGTTACAGGTTTTCCTTGCTGCGCGGTGCTGATTGCACTCTCAGGGTGATGGGATGCACTCCCTGGTGTGGCGCAGCAGATATGGCGTCGGGCAAAATGACAAAGGCCGCTTATGCGGCCTTTGTTGTCGGCGGGTTTATTCGCTCTCGAAGATATTGCCCAGGTTACCCAGTACCGAGCCTTGCTCGCCGCCAGCGCTGCCGCCCATCTTGGAGGCGCCGACGATGCGGTTGGCCAGGCGGGCCAGGGGCAGGGATTGCAGCCAGACCTTGCCGGGGCCGCGCAGGGTGGCGAAGAACAGGCCCTCGCCGCCGAACAGGGCGCTCTTGATGTTGCCGACGTACTGGATGTCGAAATCTACAGTGGGGGCGAAAGCCACCACGCAGCCGGTATCGACACGCAAGGTTTCGCCTGGCTTGAGGGTTTTTTCGATAACGGCGCCGCCGGCGTGGATAAAGGCCAGGCCGTCGCCCTCCAGCTTTTGCAGGATGAACCCTTCACCACCGAAGAAGCCGGCGCCCAGCTTTTTCTGGAAGCCTATGCCCAGCGATACACCCTTGGCGGCACAGAGGAAGGAATCCTTCTGGCACATGAGGGTGCCGCCGACGTCGGGCAGGTGCACGGGGATGATCTTGCCGGGGTAGGAGGCGCCGAAAGCGACCTTTTTCTTGCCTTGGCCCTGGTTGATGAACACGGTGGTGAACAGCGATTCGCCGGTGATCAGGCGCTTGCCGGCGCCCATCAGCTTGCCCATGAACCCCTTCTGGGCGTCGGAGCCGTCGCCGAAGATGGTATCCATATGGATGCCGTCTTCCATGTAGAACAGGGTGCCGGCTTCGCCGACGGCGGCTTCGCCTGGGTCCAGTTCCACTTCCACAAACTGCATATCGTCACCGAACAGCTGGTAATCGATCTCGTCCATTGCCATTGCTTTTCTCCTAGTGAGGCGGTGCAAAAGAGGTTTGTTTCCTGTACCTGGCGTACCAGGTGCAGGAGGGCTACTCGCCCCAGCGCTGCATCAGCGCGTGGGGGACATTGATTTGATCCAGTATGCGTGCCACCACGAAGTCCACCAGTTGGCCTATGGATTGCGGATGGTGGTAGAAGCCTGGATTGGGGGGCAGGATGCAGACGTTCATGCGGGCCAGCTTGAGCATGTTTTCCAGGTGCAGGGCCGAATAGGGGGTCTCGCGCGGCACGATGACCAGCTTGCGGTTTTCCTTGATGGCGACGTCGGCAGCGCGTTCTATCAGGTTGTCACTCATGCCGGCTGCGATGGCTGCCAAGGTGCCCATGGTGCAGGGACAGATCACCATGGCATCGGCGGGGTTGGAACCCGAGGCGACCGGTGCAAACCATTCTTCGCGGCCGAACACCCGCAACTGGCTGTCGGCCACGCTGTGACGTTGGCGCAGCATGGTTTCGACTTCCTTGGCGCGCGATGGCCAGGTTTCGTCCAGCTCTTGCTTGATGACGATCTGGGCGGCTTGGGAGTACAGCAGGTAGACATGTACACCGGCGGCCAGCAGGCATTCGAGTAGGCGCAGGCCGTAGGGCATGCCGGAGGCGCCGGTCAGCGCCAGGGTGACGGTGCGGGGCTTGCTCATGTGGGGCTGGACTCCCTGTGCCGCACCAGCACTTGGCGTTCCTGCGCAAAATGGGCTGCCAGCTTTTCGGCCAGCCAGACCGAGCGGTGCTGGCCGCCGGTACAGCCTATGCCGACGGTGACATAGCTGCGGTTGTCGCGATCAAATGCGGGCAGCCAGTTTTCCAGATAGCGCAGGACATCGGCGTACATGGCCTGGGGGGCGGCCTCGGCCTCCAGAAACTGGATGACGGGTTGATCGAGCCCGGTGAGGGGGCGCAGGCTGGGGTCGTAGTAAGGATTGGGCAGGCAGCGGGCGTCGAACACGAAGTCTGCATCCAGCGGCAGGCCATGCTTGAAGCCGAACGACTGGAAGATAAGGGTGAGGCGGGACTGGTCCAGCGCCAGGAATTGTTTGACCCAGGCCCGCAGGGCGTTGGCGCTCAGCTCGCTGGTATCGACCCGGTGCGACAGATCGGCCACGCTGGCCAGGATCTCGCGCTCCAGGCTGATGCATTCCGCCACGGTGTAGTCGGTATGCAGGGTGGAGAGCGGGTGCTTGCGGCGGGTTTCGGAAAAGCGTTTGAGCAGCGATTCGGTCTTGGCTTCGAGGAACAATACCCGTACGTCCAGGCCCTGGCTCTTGAGGTCTGCCACGCAGTCGGGCAGGGCGGGCAGGCTTTGGGCGCCGCGTATGTCCACGCTGATGCCGACCCGCTGATGGCCTTCGCCTTGCAGCAGGCGCACGGTCTGCGGCAGCAGGGTGGCGGGCAGGTTGTCTATGCAGTAGTAGCCCAGGTCTTCCAGCAGTTTGAGCGCGACGCTCTTGCCGGAGCCGGACAGGCCCGATATCAGTACGATCTGCAGCACGGTGGCCATGGCCGCTTATTCTCCTGATTCCATGAAACGTTGGTGCCGCTCGATGAACTCACGGGTGGAGTCGATGCCACGCAGTTGCAGGATGTAGTTGCGTACGGCGGCCTCGACCAGCACGGCGAGGTTGCGGCCGGCGGCGACGGGCAGTACGACCTTGCGTATGGCCACATCCAGCACGGCCTGGGTGGCGGCCTGCATCTGCAGCCTATCCAGCGGGGTGATGGATTCGGCCTGCTTGGTCAGGTGGATGATGAGCTTGAGGTTCTTGCGCGGGCGAACGGCGGTTTCACCGAAGATGGTGCGGATATTGAGCACGCCCAGGCCGCGTACTTCGAGGAAGTCGCGCAGCAGGGGCGGGCAGCGGCCTTCCAGGGTGTCGGGGGCGATGCGGTAGAGCTCCACCACGTCGTCGGCAACCAGGCCGTGGCCGCGCGAGATCAGTTCCAGCGCTAGTTCGCTCTTGCCCATGGCGCTTTCACCGGTAATCAGCACACCGACCTCCAGCACGTCGAGGAACACGCCATGCAGGTTGGTGGAGACGGCCAGCGCTTTGGCCAGATAGAAGCGCAGCACGTCCATCAGGTAGGGCGATTGTTCGGGCGAGGTCAGTAGCGGGACATGGGCGCGTTCGCAGGCTTCGCGCAGCATATCGGGCGCTGGCTGGCCGTTGGCGATGATCATGGCCGCCATATCGGTGCTGAACAGGTGGTCCAACGACTTTTTCAGGGCGGTGGCCTCTACCTGCTGCAGGTAGGCGATTTCGGCCAGGCCCAATACCTGAATGCGGTTGGGGTGGACGAAATTGAGGTGACCGACCAGGGCGTGGGCCGGCTTCTGGTTATCGGCCTCGTTGGACAGCAGATTGTTGGCGCCACTCTGGCCAGCCAGCCAGGTCAGGCGCAGTTTCTCTGCGTTGTCGATGAACAGCTGGCGGACGGTGATTTGGGGCATGGTTCCGTTTCTGTATCAGGCCTGATAGCGACGGTGCCGGGGGCGGGCCGGGGCTGGCTGCCCCGGTGGCTTAGGCTTGCCAGTGGGTGAGCAGTTGGTGCACGTCTTCCGGTGTGGTGGCCTGGCTCAGCGCTTCGCGGATTTTTTTGTCACTGAACAGCTGTGCCAGTTCCGACAGGATCTGCAAATGCAGGTCGGTTGCCTGTTCGGGCACCATCAGTACGAAGGCGAGGTTGACTGGCTTGCCGTCTGGCGCCTCGAAGGGGATGGCTTGCTTGAGGCGCACAAACACCCCTACGGCCTCCTTCAGGCCCTTGATGCGGCCGTGCGGTATGGCGACACCCTGGCCCAGCCCGGTCGAGCCCAGCTTTTCGCGGGCGAACAGGGCGTCGAAGATGGCTGCGCGGGCGATGCCGTGGCTGTTCTCGAACAAGAGGCCGGCCTGTTCGAACAGGCGCTTCTTGCTGGTCAAGTCCAGATCGAGAAAGACGTTGGTCAATGGCAGGAGTGAGGCGATCAGGGCCATGGTTGTGCAATGCTGGAATAGGCCGCCATTGTACGCCGGTGGGCGGCCAGGACAAGGCGTGAAAGTCGGCTTGTGCTGGGGGTGTGGTGCCAGTGTGGCATGGTCTGCAGCAGAATGGAAAACGGGAACGGTGTCCCTGTACCGTTCCCGTTCCCTCTCGTCACTTGCGCTTTACTGCTACGGCGCCGTCAGGCGGCTGCCTGATCGTGGCTTTCCGGTTCTACGTGATGCTTCATGGCATCGGTGTGGCGGTCTCCATATCGCTTTTCTTTGTGCTTTAACACTTGCCGATCCAGCTTGTCGGCCACCAGGTCTATGGCGGCGTACATATCGGGCTCGGTGGCTTCCACATGGATATCCTTGCCGCGCAGATGCACATTCACTTCTATCTTCTGCTGCAGCTTGTCGACGCTGAGGGTGACGCCCATGTCGATCACATGATCGAAGTGGCGGGTGACCCTCTCCAGCTTGGTCTGCACGTATTCGCGGATGGCTGGGGTTACGTCGAGGTGGTGCCCACTGATGGTCAGGTTCATACGACTCTCCTTGTGTTAAGGACGCCGCCTAGCTGCGGGGCGGCTACAGGGACTTTCGTTGGTTCACGGGAGGGATCTGCAAGGCTTCACGGTACTTTGCGACGGTACGGCGGGCAACATTGATGCCCTGCTTGCCGAGCACTTCGGCCAGCGTACTGTCACTCAGTGGTTTCTTGGGGTCTTCGTTCTGTATCAGTTGTTTGAGAAGGGCTTTGATGGCGATGGCCGAGCATTCGCCGCCCGAGTCGGTATCTACATGGCTGCCGAAGAAATACTTGAACTCATAGATGCCACGCGGCGTGAGCATGTATTTCTGGGTAGTCACCCGAGAGATGGTCGATTCGTGCAGGTCCAGCTCCTCCGCAATATCGCGCAGCACCAGGGGGCGCATGGCGACTTCGCCGTGTTCGAAAAATCGCTGCTGCTTTTCGACGATGGCCTGTGCTACGCGGAGTATGGTGTCGAAGCGTTGCTGGACGTTCTTGATCAGCCACTTGGCTTCCTGCAGCTGGCCGGACAGGCCTGTGCCGTTTTCACGATGTTGCCGCAGGATGTTGGCGTACAACTGGTTGACCTTGAGTTTGGGCATCGCAGCTTCGTTCAGCTGGACCGTCCAGCCGTTGCGAAGCTTCTTCACCACCACGTCTGCTACCACGTAGCGGGTGTCAGTCTCGCCGAACACTGCTCCGGGCCGTGGGTTCAGTCGCTGTACCAGCAACTGCGCGGCTCGCAGGGCGGTGTCGTCGCATTTCAGCGTTTTCTTAAGCTTACTGTAGTCCTTGTTAGCCAATAAATCGAGGTGCTCGGCCACAATCTCAAGTGCCAATCCGCTGGCCGGTTCGTGCTGCATCAACTGCTGTAATTGCAACTTCAGGCAGTCCTTGAGATCGACTGCGCCCACGCCACAAGGTTCCAGCTGGCGTATCAATTGCAGGCTGACCTGCAGTTCTTCCAGCTCGATTTCCAGTTCGTCGCGCAGGGATTCGGGGATCAACTCAAAGATTTCGACCAACGGTAGGCCCAGGTAGCCATCGTCGTCCAGCGCGTCGATGACCAGGTTGGCCACGGCATGGTCGCGCTGGCTCAGGGGCAACAGGCCCAGCTGGGCCAGCAGGTGCTCGCGCAGGGTGCTGATGCGTGCGACGTTGGCCTGGGGGTCGAACTCGTCATCGTCTTCGCGCTGGCGCCCGCCGCCGCTTTCGTTCCAGTAGCTGTCGCCCAGCGCGCCATCCATGTCGAAATCGGGTTCGGCGGTATCGGTACTGGGGGCCTCGTCGAGCGAGGGGGGCGGCTCGGTCACCTCCACCGGGCTGCCGTCCTCGCGTACCGGGTGGATTTCCGGCTCGTTGTCGTCCTCGCGCTCCAGCATGGGGTTGTCCTGCAGGAAGCGTTCTATCTCCTGGTTCAGGTCAAGCGTGGAGAGCTGCAGCAACTTGATGGATTGCTGTAGCTGCGGCGTAAGCGTGAGTGACTGGGAGAGCTTGAGTTGGAGGGATTGTTTCATGCTGACACGGTAACAGGCTAAAGCCTGAAATGCTCACCTAGGTAAACCCGGCGGACATTGTCGTTATAGACGATCTCTTCGGCGCTCCCCGAGGCCAGGACGCTGCCTTCGTTGATGATATAGGCGCGATCGCAGATGCCCAGCGTCTCCCGCACATTGTGGTCGGTAATCAGTACACCGATCTTGCGCTCCTTGAGGAAGCGGATGATCTTCTGGATATCCATCACGGCGATGGGGTCTACCCCGGCAAAGGGCTCGTCCAGCAGGATAAAGCGAGGGTTGGCAGCCAGAGCGCGGGCAATCTCGCAGCGGCGGCGTTCGCCACCCGATAGCGAGAGGGCGCTGCTGTCGCGCAGGTGGGCAATGTTCAACTCGCGCAGCAGTCTGTCCAGCCGGCGTTCTATCGTTTCGCTGTTGGTGACATGCAGCTCCAGTATGGCGCGCACATTCTCCGCCACGGTCATGCGGCGGAAGATGGAGGCTTCCTGCGGCAAGTAGCCCAGCCCCAGGCGGGAGCGCTGATGCATGGGCAGGTGGGTGATCTCGGCGTCATCCAGGAAGATCTTGCCGCCGTTGAGAGCGACCATGCCGACTATCATGTAGAAGCTGGTGGTCTTGCCGGCGCCATTGGGGCCGAGAAGGCCGACAACCTCGCCGGCATCCACGTGCAGCGAGACATCGCGGACCACCGTGCGGGATTTGTAGCGCTTTTGCAGGTGCTGGGCGGACAGGCGTGCGGTCATGGCTTAGCTTGGCTCTCGGGCTTTTTCTTGGGCTGTATCACCAGCTTTACCCGGCCATCGGTGCCGGGTGTGGCGCTGGCATTGCCTTCGGCCCGGAAGATCTCGGTCACGCTGTTGTAGACGATATGGCTGCCGCTCAGCTCATCCTGGCCGCGCTTGAGCCAGGCGTTGCCGGTCAGCTTGACGTCGCCGGTCTTGCTGTCGTAGTCGAGCTTGTCGGAGCGGGCATCCAGCCAGACTTCCTGGCCTTCCATCTTTTGCTTGAACTTGACGGGGCGGCCGCTGGCCTGGACGGTTTGTTCGCCGTCGGCCTGTTCGGTGATCACGGCCTGGTCGGCGTCCAGTGACAGGGTGCCCTGTACCAGCCTGACGCCGCCTTCCAAGACGGAGCGACCGGTTTTCTGATCCTGGCTGACGCGGCCGGCATCGACATTGATGGGTTTGCCGCTGTCGGCCTTCTCGGCCAGGGCCAGGGGGGCCAGCAGGGTCAGGGCGCTGGTCAGCAGCAGCTTAGCGTTGAGGCGGGGCATAGTAGAGGCTCACATTGGAACGCAGGTTCAGGCGTGTGTTCGGGTGGTCGTAGTCAAAGCCGGTGCTGCGCATGCGGTTGCCGCCGCTCACCATGTCGGCGGGGGCGTCCGAGCTGGCCAGGCCACGGGTGATGTCCAGCTGCAGGCGGCTGCTCTTGAGTGTCATCGCGTCGACGCCGGCTGCTGCAGTGCGGTGCATGCGTACATCCTGCTCGAAGAAAACCCGGTCGCCGCCTTCGGTGATGCGGGCTTTTTCGGCATTGATGGTGAGCGTAGGCTCGCCGGGCAGGGTGCGTACCAACAGGGCATCTGCAAACTCGGAGTGATCATCATGCGGATAATGCCGCATGCCGCTGGCGGTCAACTGGTAGAGCGGCTTGCCATCGGGGCCGTAGCCGGTGGCCACAAAGCGGTTGATGGTCAGGTCGGGGTCGCGGCTGCCGGCGGGGGGCGAGAAGTAGGGCAGGTTGGTGGCGCGGTCCAGCAGCAGTGCCATGCCGGCCAGGAGGCCGAGCAGTAGCAGGGGGAAGGCGCGGGCCGCGCGGTCGGGCAGCATGCTCACTTTAGATAGGGCGCCAGTTGTGCGTCCAGGGTGCCCTGGGCTTGCATGATGATTTCGCAGGCTTCCCGCACGGCGCCGTTGCCGCCACGCGCGCCGGTGACGTAGTGGGCGTGCTGGCGCACCAGGGTGGGGGAGTCGGGTACGGCGACGGCGAAGGCCACGCGGCGCATGACGGGCAGGTCGATGACATCGTCGCCCATATAGCCGCAATCGGCCATGCTGAAGCCGGTGTCGCTCAGCAGTTGCTCAAATGCGGCTAGCTTGTCGTGCGCGCCCTGGATCAGGTGATCGATGCCCAGGTTGCGGGCACGGTGCTCTACCAGGCGGGAGTTGCGACCGGTGATGATGGCCAGCGCCACGCCGGACTGCCGCAGCATCTTGAGGCCGTGGCCATCGAGCGAGTTGAAGGCTTTCAGTTCTTCGCCGCTGTCGGTGTAGTAGAGGCTGCCGTCGGTCATGACGCCATCGACGTCGAATATCATCAGTCTTACGTTATGTGCGCGTTCCAGCACCGTATTTTCCTTGTCTGCCTGATCGCCCTGAGGCGCTGGCGTGCTATCCGATATTTAAAGGTATAGGGCTTACACCACGCCGGCGCGCAACAGATCGTGCATGCGCAGGGCGCCCACCAGTTTGCCTTCATCCAGTACCAGGACCACATAGACCTTGGCCTGCTCCATCAACTGCACGGCTTCGGCCGCCAGCTTGTGGGCGGCGATGGTCTTGGGGTTGCGGGTCATGAGCTGGGCAATGTCCACGGCCTTGAGGTCCAGCTCCCTATCCATGGCGCGACGCAGGTCGCCATCGGTGAAGATGCCCTGCAGCGTGCCGTGGTCGTCGACCACGGCGGTCATGCCCAGGCCTTTGCGGGTAATCTCGAACAGGGCGTCGCGCACGCTGGCGGTTTGCTTGACCACGGGCAGTTCGTCGCCCTGGCGCATGACATCATGCACATGCACCAGCAGGCGCCGGCCCAGGCTGCCGCCGGGGTGGGAGAGGGCAAAGTCGTCGCGACCAAAGCCCCGTGCTTCCAGCAGGCAGACGGCCAGGGCGTCGCCCAGGGCCAGTGCGGCGGTGGTGCTGGCTGTTGGGGCGAGGTTGAGCGGGCAGGCTTCTTTCTCGACCCGGGCGTTCAGGTGGATGTCGGCGGCCTGGCCCAGGGTGGAGTCGGGATTGCCTGTCATGGCAATCATCCGGGCACCCTTGCGCTTGATGGCAGGCAGCAGGGTGACCAGTTCATCGCTCTCGCCGGAGTTGGACAGGGCCAGCACGATATCGTCGGCGGTGATCATGCCCAGGTCGCCATGGGCGGCCTCGGCCGGGTGCATGAAGAAGGCGGGTGTGCCGGTGGAGGCCAGGGTGGCTGCCAGCTTGCGGCCGACATGGCCAGACTTGCCCATGCCCGCCACCACGACACGGCCCTGGCAGCCCAGCATCAGCTGGTGGGCTGCAATAAAGCTGTCGTCCAGCCGCCCGGCCACGGCCTGTATGGCCTGCGCTTCGATATTCAGCACGTCGCGGGCCAAGGCCAGCAACTCGGCTGCGTTGGGGGTGTGTTGGGTCGTCATAAGGCGGCAGTATAAGGGATGCCAAGGGAACGTCAGTATTCCTGTTTGGTTCCCGTCCCGGGCGTAATGTCGCGTGTGGGCGGGCGAAAGCCTGCTGTATTCGTATAATTCCACCGTTGACCGCCACTGATCGCCTTTATGCACCATGCGCTTGAGACTGTTCTGCTACTCCTGGCTGCCGCTGTGGCGGTGGTCACGCTCTGCCGCCGTTTCCAGCTGCCGGCCATGCTGGGCTATCTGCTGGTGGGTATCGCCATCGGCCCGCATGCGCTGGGCTTGATAGGCAGCTCTACCGAGGTGGCCGAGCTGGCCGAGTTTGGCGTGGTGTTCCTGATGTTCAGCCTGGGGCTGGAGTTCAGCCTGGCCAAGCTGACGGCCATGCGTACCCTGGTGTTTGGGCTGGGTTCGGCCCAGGTGGTCAGCTGCATGGCGCTGGTGATGGGGGCGGCATTGCTGTTTGGCCTGCCGTGGCAGGCGGGCCTGGCGCTGGGTGGCGCCCTGGCCATGTCGTCTACTGCCATCGTCAGCAAGATGCTGGCCGAGCGGGTGGAGATCAATGCCATACATGGGCAGCACGCTATCGGGATTTTGCTGTTCCAGGATCTGGCGGTGGTGCCGCTGCTGATCATGATTCCGGCCCTGGGCCGGGCGGGTGGCGACCCGTGGCTGGTGCTGGGGCTGGCCTTGATCAAGATTGTCCTGACCTTGGTGATACTGCTGTACTTTGGCCCCAAGCTGTTGCGGCCGTTGTTTCATCTGGTGGCCAAGGGGCGCTCTACCGAGCTGTTCGTGCTGAATGTGCTGCTGGTGACGCTGGGCATCTCTTACGCCACTTCACTGGCGGGTTTGAGTCTGGCCCTTGGGGCGTTTCTGGCGGGGATGTTGATTGCCGAAACCGAGTACCGCCACCAGGTGGAGGAGGATATCCGGCCGTTCCGCGATTTGTTGCTGGGGCTGTTCTTTATTACCGTGGGCATGCGGCTGGACCTGATGGCGGTCTGGCGCGAGCTGCTGACGGTGCTGCTGGTGTTTGCGTTTCTGCTGGTGGGCAAGGCGGCCATCATTGCCGGCCTGACCCGCTGGTTCGGCCGCAGCCCCGGCACGGCGGTGCGTACCGGTATTGCCCTGGCACAGGGTGGGGAGTTCGGCTTTGTGCTGCTGGCGCTGGCGGCCGGTTCGGGCATCCTGCCGCCGGTGGCCGAGCAGGTGGCGCTGGCGGCGATCCTGCTGTCTATGCTGGCTGCGCCCTTTCTCATCCAGCAGACCGAGACTATCGTGCGCCGCTTTATTGCGTCGGACTGGATGCTGCAAGCCATGCGGCTGACACAGCTGGCGGCCAAAACCATGGCGACCTCGGACCATGTGATCCTTTGCGGCTACGGCCGTAGTGGGCAGGCGCTGGCCCGGCTGCTGCAGCAGGAGCAAATAGATATCTATGCCTTGGACCTGGACCCTGAGCGGGTGAAGGAGGCGGCGGCCGCCGGCGAGAATGTGTCGTTTGGCGACGCCACCCGGCGCGAGGTGCTGATGTCGGCGGGCCTGACCCGCGCCCGTGCCTTGATCGTGACCTATGACCACACCCCCTCGGCGCTGAAGATATTGCATGTGGTGCGGGAGGAGCGGCCTGATCTGCCGGTGATTGTGCGTACCTGGGATGATGCCGATATCGAACGGCTGCGCGCAGCCGGGGCGGACGAGGTGGTGGCAGAGATCATGGAGGGCAGCCTGATGCTGGCCTCGCACGCGATGATGCTGCTGGGCGTGCCCTTGAACCGGGTACTACGCCGCATACGCGACGCACGGGAGGCGCGTTACAGCCTGTTCAAGGGTTTCTTCCGTGGTGCGACCGACGATAGCCTGGAGGAGCAGGCTCAGCCCAGATTACACTCGGTGGCGCTGGACACCCAGGCTGCGGCGGTGGGCAAGCCCTTGGCCGACCTGGATCTGGCCGAGATGGGGGTGCTGGTGAAGACCCTACGTCGTGGTGGGCGCCGTATTGATGAGCCGGGCAGCGAGGAAGTGTTGATGGCCGGCGATGTGGTAGTGCTGCTGGCGGGGCCGGAGATGCTGAGCCGGGCGGAGCGGCGCTTGTTGAGCGGGGAATGAAAAAAGCCCGCCGGGTGGCGGGCTGGGTGTGTCTTGCTAGCGTCAGGCGATCTGGCGGCAGACTGTGTAGACGCTGTCTTCCGAATAGGGGACGGTGGGCTGGGCGCCAGGCGCGGTGTTGGCGCCAGCTGCGCTGATTGTGGCGCGGAAGGAGCCGCGATTGGGCGTGCCATCATCCAGTTGTACATCCAGGGCTGCGGCAGCCTTACCAGGTACGCGCGACATGCACAGCGACAGGCCCTGTATGCCGACGACGGCATTAGAGATGCCGGTAAGACCGCCAAAGGCGTTACGAGGCAGCGAATCGATGGCAGTGGCGGCAGGGTCGCCACTGATCAAGCCAGCAGCACGCATTTGGCGCCAGAAGATTTCGTTCTCGCCAGCGCCAGTGAAGGTCTGGGCATTGGTGGAGGCGACGATGCCGTTGCCGTCGCCCTCAGGTATGCCGACCCAGTTGGCACCACGCGTGGTGATGGCGGCTGCGCCAGCACTATCGTCACCCGGCATGGCACGGAAGCGGTCGCGGTAGGCGTTGAGGGCGGCGGCGGTGCCATTGAAGTCGTTGACGGCATTCTTGACCTTGCCGTTTTCTATCATCTCCTGGCCTTTGAGCACACCGCCCAGCAGCAGGCCGATGATGACGAGGACGATGGCAATTTCGATCAGGGTGAAACCCTGCTGTTTGCGCGCGATGGAATTCATGGGGGCAATCTCCTGCTGTAGGGAATTTCGCTCGAAGGCGAGCTGAGCAAACACTAAGCAATGCATGTGCCAATATCTATAGTCCAGCTTGAGCCGCTTGTCAGCTTGCTGTTGGCATATTAACACTTGCTGATGTTGTGATTTCAACAGCCCCTGTCGGCATATCGTCGGAGCCTGAATGTCGTTTGATTGGTTGTCTGTGCTGTCGCGCAAACTGCTGGCGCCTGAGGTGCGCTTGCGCTGGTTGCCCCTGCTGCTAGTGTGGCTGCTATTTTTGGCGGCCTGGCTGCCGCAGGGGCATGCGGCCTTGCGTCTGCTGTTGCTGGCGCAGCTGGGCCTGTTGCTGCTGTGGCAACCGGTCTATGCGCCCCAGCGTGCCGTCAGTGGTCGGGGGCTGGTGGGGATGGGGGCGGCGGCGCTGGCCTTGGCACTGTTCGCAGGCCCAGCCTTGCTGTTGGGTTGGATAGCACTGGTGGCGGCGCTGGTGGGTGGGCGGGCAGCGGGTATGCAAGAACCTGGCTTGCGCCGGCTGCATCTGGGCCTGGCCTTGTTGGCGCTGCTCTTGCTCTGGCTGCAGCTATTGCCGGCCGCGCTGCTGCAGGCGCCGCCCTGGCCACGAGTGGTGTCCTATTTGTTGCCAGCGGGCCTGCTGCTGTTGGCCGTGTGGCCCATACCGGCGGCCGAGCCACCGCAGGCGCAAGCGCTGGATTTTCTCTACAGCCTGTTGCTGCTCTTGCTGACCCTGCTGGTCTCGCTGGGCACTGCGGCCTTGGTGCGTGGCTGGCAGTACCCGTATGTGGCTGCCTTGGCCACCATGCTGGTGGCGACCGGTGGGCTGCTGGCAGCCTTGGCCCTATTGTGGAATCCGCTGGGTGGCTTTGCCGGTATAGGGGCCTTGTTCTCGGCCCAGCTATTCCAGTTGGGCGCCCCTTTTGAGCTGTGGTCGGCACAGGTGACGGCGCACTATGGCCGAGAGACGGATGCTGAGGCATTTCTGCAGGCAGCATTGCGGGCATTGCTGATGCTGCCCTGGGTGGCGGGCGGGCATTGGCGCGGGCCGGGCGGGGAGGGGGAGTTTGGTGTTAGGCGTGGGGCGGGTATCTCGCTGACGGCGGGAGGTTTGCAACTAATGCTGAATACGCGGGGGGCGATTACCACGGCGCACAGGTTGCAACTGCAACTGGCAGTGCGTCTGCTGGAGCAGCTCTACCTGGCCAAACAGCGCGAGGCCAGGCTGGCGGAGCATGTTTATATAGAGGCGGTGTACGAGACGGGCGCGCGCCTGACCCACGACATCAAAAATCTGCTGCAGGCCTTGCAGGGCTTGATCGGTGCGGCCCAGGTCAGCAGTGACCCCCATAGACTGGCTAGCCTGTACGCCAGGCAGTTGCCGGAGATAGGGCGGCGGCTGGCGGTAACGCTGGGGAAGTTGAGTGCGCCGACGGGGGGCGACTTCGGGCACCAGACTACGCTGCCCGCAGCTGTTTGGTGGCAGGGCGTTGCCATACGCTATGCCGATGCCGGAATCGCGCTTCACCCTTTGCCTTTGGAGAGTCCGCCGGTGTCGGCCGAGTTATACGACTGCGTAATAGACAACCTATTGCAGAATGCCTTGAACAAGCGTGCTGTCGCCGACACGCTGGTGATCAGCGCCGGGTTGGATGAGCGCGGCAGCCTTTGGGTGGAGGATGATGGTGAGCCTGTGCCGGCATCGCTGGTAGCCAAGTTGCTGCAGGCGCCAGTGGAGTCTGCTTCTGGCTTTGGCTTGGGTTTGTATCAGGCGGCGCGGATGGCGGTGGCGCATGGGGCGCGCCTGAATCTTGCCGAGAACCGGCCAGGGTGCGTGCGCTTCTTCCTCATCCCTGACGGGCAGCCGTCTGGCGAGCGGGAGGAAGGTGACGCTCACGAATCTGGCGGGTGCTAAGGCAATTGCCCGGCGGTGACTAGCCTGTTGTAAAGGAGAGGGGCCGATAGCCATACCATCTGGTCGTCGAAGGGCCCGCCAGGCAGGGTGGTGTCCTGGCTTTGACGGTTATGCCAGACAAATACGGCATCGTTGTTGGGGCTATTCGGGTTGGGGTTGGCGGCTTCATCGGGGCCGGTTCCGCCGGAGACTGCATTGGCGCCGGGGGTGTAGATGATGGCCGGAAGGGCCTCCGCGATCGCTGTGGGAGCCGGCGCGATGGCGCAGTTGGTAGGGGTGACGCCGACGGCGGTGCTGCAGACGTTGAGATTGGGGTTCAGGCCAGCGAATCCCGTGGCACTGCGCACGATACTGCGCATTCCTCCCGGTGCGGTAAAGGTATAGGTGTTGGTAGTAATATCGAATTGTGTTGCAACGGCGTATCTCAATCGGTGGGCCGGCAGATTGCTTGATCCATCAGTGGCATAGCCGCTGCCATCGGTATTGGAAATGCCTAGCGCAACAGCTGGCAGGAAGCCGTTGAAAGGGTTGGTGCAGCGGCCATGGATCGGCAGGATGGTCGTAGCTGCGCCGCAACCGCCGACTGCATTGCTGCAAAAGGACTCCTGGCCGTTGCTGGTGGCGGAGGCGGGGCAGGGGAGCCGGCCATTGGCAATGGCAAACCCGAGCAGGGCTTCTCTGGCCTCTTCCAGTGTGTCATCTGTGGCGCGCGTTCGCTGCTGCTCTAGTTGCGTAGGCAGGCTCATCATGAAGCCACCCAGCACCAGGGCGACAATCACCATGACGGTGGCTACTTCGGCCAGCGTGAAGCCTTGGTGCCTGGTCGGTGCGGGTAGGGCCTTCATGGGCATGTCCTGATGCTCGTACTAATTTCGGTGCGTGAGTTTTGCCACTCTAGCCTGTATAGCGTGTATTGATAGGTGGCAGGTGGTGCGGCTGGTAGAGGGGCTGGGCAGGTGCCGAAGCTGAGCTCAACCTCGGTGTCGCTAATTTGAATGTACCTGATGTTAGCGTACATATTGCTACTGCCATTCAGCCATGGCGCAGTTGCTGTGAGTGCGCAGCCTGGGCCATACGGCAGGAGTGCGCCGGGGCTGCTGCAGTTTCCGAAATCTGCGGCGGGGGCTGGGTATTCGCCGTTGGTGATGGCGTGGCTGTCGAGATCATTGGCTATCCAGCGTGCGAGCCGGTCGGTGATATCTTTCTTGCTGATGGCGATGGGGTGGTCGTTGAATGTGCTTGTCGCGCTGGCAGCAATCAAGACACCGTTATTGCTGGCGTTGTTGAGTGGTGCCGTGCAGTCTGTTGTTGCCCCTGCAATACCTTCCAGATAGAAATTGACATTGTCATTGGGGTTGCTGGCGTTCCGATTGACTTGGCTGGCAAGCGCTTGTCCTGGCGCGATGATCACTAGGGCAAGCTCATCAATAGATGGGCTGTTGCCATTACAAAGCCTTAACCAGTGGCGATTGTCGATGTCAAACAAGGGATATCCGGAGGAGGCATACCACAAAGGGCTGGTTGGCTCTCTGGCGGGGGTTAGCCCGTAGGTCGCATAGTCCAAGCGTCTGGTTTGCCAATTGTCGGGTGTTATCAGTGCAGCTGGCAGGCGACCGTCTGAGCCTAACTGGCTTACGATGATGCCCATCAGCACTTCCTTAGCTTCAGCAAGCTCCTTTGTCGTTTCTGTCTGCGGCAGTGGCAGGCCGGGTTGGCTAGCTAATTTGCTGACCAGCAGGCTCAACATCCCCATCGCAACCAGTAAAAAGAAAATAAGCAGGGCATTTCCCCGCTGTTTGCGTGGTGGGCAGGCCTTGGGGTTTGCTTGGTTTTGCATGATGAAGCTCCTAAGCAATGTTGATGCCTAACAACCACTTAGCGAATTTGTGAGATTTTTTTGCAGGAAGTGTTTGACAGGGGGCTAAAGCACCACCATAATGCGCCGCTCATTCAGGAGGGGTTCCCGAGCGGTCAAAGGGATCAGACTGTAAATCTGACGGCTCTGCCTTCGAAGGTTCGAATCCTTCCCCCTCCACCAGAATTCAGAAGTAGGTAGCGTCGCGGTGTGAAGTGCTCCGCGTGGCAAGTGGGTTTAGAGGTCTTGTCGAGCGGGTGTAGCTCAATGGTAGAGCAGAAGCCTTCCAAGCTTACGACGAGGGTTCGATTCCCTTCACCCGCTCCATCTGTTTTGTGTGGAATGCCCATGTAGCTCAGGGGTAGAGCACTCCCTTGGTAAGGGAGAGGTCGGCAGTTCGAATCTGCCCATGGGCACCATCGCTTGATACGTTTCTATTCGCAATCAAGGACTCCAAAATGGCAAAAGAGAAATTCGAGCGGACTAAGCCGCACGTAAACGTTGGCACTATCGGTCACGTTGACCACGGCAAGACCACGCTGACCGCCGCGATCACCACGATCCTGTCGAAGAAGTTTGGCGGCGAGGCCAAGGGCTACGACCAGATCGACAGCGCGCCTGAAGAAAAGGCCCGCGGTATCACCATCAACACCGCGCACGTCGAGTACGAAACCGAAAACCGCCACTACGCTCACGTTGACTGCCCCGGCCACGCCGACTACGTCAAGAACATGATCACCGGCGCAGCCCAGATGGACGGCGCTATCCTGGTGGTATCGTCGGCTGACGGCCCCATGCCGCAGACCCGCGAGCACATCCTGCTGGCCCGTCAGGTTGGCGTGCCTTACATCATCGTGTTCATGAACAAGGCCGACATGGTCGACGACGCCGAGCTGCTCGAGCTGGTCGAAATGGAAGTCCGTGAACTCCTGAGCAAGTACGACTTCCCCGGCGACGACCTGCCCATCATCAAGGGTTCGGCACTGAAGGCCCTGGAAGGCGACCAATCGGAAATCGGCGAACCCGCCATCTTCCGTCTGGCCGAAGCCCTGGACAGCTACATCCCCACCCCTGAGCGTGCCATCGACGGCGCCTTCCTGATGCCCGTGGAAGACGTGTTCTCGATCTCCGGTCGCGGTACCGTGGTGACCGGTCGCGTTGAGCGCGGCATCGTCAAGGTCGGCGAAGAAATCGAAATCGTCGGTATCAAGCCCACCGTCAAGACCACCTGTACCGGCGTGGAAATGTTCCGCAAGCTGCTGGATCAAGGTCAGGCTGGCGACAACATCGGCGCGCTGCTGCGTGGTACCAAGCGTGAAGACGTCGAGCGTGGCCAAGTGCTGGCCAAGCCGGGTTCGATCACCCCGCACACCAAGTTCTCAGGTTCGGTCTACGTGCTGAGCAAGGATGAAGGCGGCCGTCACACCCCGTTCTTCAACGGCTATCGCCCGCAGTTCTACTTCCGTACCACCGACGTGACCGGTGCGGTTGAGCTGCCAGCTGGTACCGAAATGGTGATGCCAGGCGACAACGTTGAAGTGGTTGTTGCCCTGATCGCTCCGATCGCCATGGAACAAGGTCTGCGCTTCGCTATCCGCGAAGGCGGCCGTACCGTTGGCGCCGGTGTGGTTGCCAAGATCATCGAGTAATAAAGAGTTTCAGGTTGTGGGCGTGGCGTTAGCTGCGCTTGCGACTTTGCAGGCGAGTAGCTCAATTGGCAGAGCACCGGTCTCCAAAACCGGGGGTTGGGGGTTCGAGACCCTCCTCGCCTGCCACCTAACAAGTGGTTGTGTTAACTTTCTAAGAGAGCCGTTTTCCGACTGGAAAGCGGCTGTCTTTATTTTCGGGCAAAAGCCGACGCATGGAAAAAGTAGACAAATTGAAGTTGTTCGCCGCCTTGGTGCTGGTGGCTGCCGGTATTGCCGGCTACTACCTGTTGCCGGCCGATCAGCAAGCACTGCGCGTGGTGTCTGTGTTGGCGGGTGTGCTGTTTGCCGTGACGGTGGTGTGGTTCTCCGTGCCTGGCCGTGACTTTGTCGATTACGCCCGTGATTCCGTCAAGGAAGCCGAGAAGGTCGTCTGGCCTTCCAAGAAGGAAGTCTGGCAAATGACCGGTGCGGTCTTTGTCTTTACCGTGGTGTTGTCGTTGTTCATGTGGCTGGTTGATTCCGGTCTGAGCTGGCTGCTCTACGACCTCTTGTTGAAGCGCGGCGGCTGATTTATTCCCCGGAGAATGCTTGATGGCGATGCGTTGGTATGTGGTTCATGCCTACTCGGGTTTCGAGAAGAGTGTGATGAAGGCACTCAGGGAGCGTATTGATCGTTCCGATATGCAACATCTGTTCGGCCAGATTCTGGTTCCGGTCGAAGAGGTGATGGAAATTCGCAACGGCACCAAGGCGCTGACTGAGCGCAAGTTCTTCCCTGGCTATGTGCTGGTGGAGATGGAAATGACCGACGAGACCTGGCACTTGGTGAAGAATACCCCCAAGGTGACCGGCTTTATCGGTGGTTCGGGCATGCGTCCCACCCCGATCTCGGTCAAGGAAGTCGAAAGCATCATGGCTCAGATGCAGGAGGGCGTGGAGAAACCCAAGCCTAAGGTCCTGTTCGATGTGGGTCAGGTGTTGCGCGTTACCGAAGGTCCGTTCGCGGACTTCAATGCGACCGTGGAAGAAGTCAACTACGACAAGAGCAAGCTCAAGGTGTCGGTGTTGATATTCGGTCGTGCCACTCCGGTGGAAGTTGATTTCTCGCAGGTCGAAAAGGTTTAAACTCTCGGGTTCTGCCTTTCGGGCTGTTTTAGTGCCTGGCGCAAGCCGGGTTTTGTCAAGGGGAGCGGGTTCGCCTGCGTTTGTACCCATTCTAGGAGCATACCGTGGCTAAGAAGATTATCGGCTACATCAAGCTGCAGGTGCCGGCTGGCAAGGCTAACCCCTCGCCACCCATCGGCCCGGCACTCGGCCAGCGCGGCCTGAACATCATGGAATTCTGTAAGGCGTTCAACGCCCAGACCCAAGGCGTTGAGCCTGGTCTGCCGATTCCCGTGGTGATCACTGCTTTTGCGGACAAGTCTTTCACCTTTGTGATGAAGACCCCGCCGGCCACCATCCTGATCAAGAAGGCTGTTGGTATCACCAAGGGCAGCTCCAAGCCCCATACCGACAAGGTTGGCACCATCACCCGCGCTCAGCTGGAAGATATTGCCAAGACCAAGACTCCCGATCTGACCGCTGCTGACCTGGACGCCGCTGTGCGTACCATCGCTGGCTCCGCTCGTTCGATGGGCCTGAATGTGGAGGGTGTGTAAATGGCTAAGGTTTCCAAGCGCGTCGCAGCCCTGAAGGCCAAGATCGACCGTAACAAGCTGTACGCCATCGACGAAGCACTGTCGCTGGTCAAGGAAGGCGCCACCGCCAAGTTCGGTGAGTCGGTTGATGTTGCCATCAACCTGGGCGTGGATGCGCGTAAGTCGGACCAGGTTGTGCGTGGTTCGGTCGTGTTGCCCAAGGGCACCGGCAAGAGCGTTCGCGTTGCCGTGTTCGCCCAGGGTGCCAATGCCGAAGCCGCCAAGGGCGCCGGTGCTGACATCGTCGGTTTCGAAGACCTGGCAGAGCAGATCAAGGGCGGCATGATGGACTTCGACGTGGTGATCGCCACGCCGGACGCCATGCGTATCGTCGGTCAGCTGGGTACCATCCTCGGCCCGCGTGGCCTGATGCCTAACCCCAAGGTGGGTACCGTGACCCCGAACGCTGCCGAGGCCGTGAAGAACGCCAAGGCCGGTCAGGTTCAGTACCGTACCGACAAGAACGGCATCATCCACAGCACCATCGGCCGCGCCAGCTTTGACGCTGCTGATCTGAAGACCAACCTGACCGCGCTGATCGACGCCCTGCAAAAGGCCAAGCCAGCATCGTCCAAGGGCGTGTACTTCAAGAAGATCGCCGTCTCCAGCACCATGGGTGCCGGTGTACGCGTTGATGCTGCTACCGTTCTGGCTGCATAAGTTTTAGTAGTACCGGGGTGCGGCGCAAGTCGCACCTTAATCGGACTTTGGGCCGCAATGCTCGCAAGAGCTGCGCGGATTATCAAAGACCGTAGGGGCTGGCAGTGCTTTGTGCTGCTGTCTTAATCGGCAAGCGATACGGGATGAGCAATTGTCCGCGTCGCCCCGCCCTACGCAGATGGTGTACCCAAGAACAGGATTTCCCTCCCGTCGCCTATCTGGCGTCGGTTAGTTCTCCTGATGATTGGTCGCCATTTCTTTAGGCTCCATCCCCGTTGTGGGGAAGGATTTTCCAGGAGGGTAGACCTTGAGTCTCAATCTCGACGATAAAAAGGCTGTAGTGGCTGAGATCTCGGCAGAAGTTGCCAAGGCTCAAGCCATCGTGGTGGCCGAATATCGTGGCATCCAGGTCAGCGCCATGACCAAGCTGCGTGCTGAAGCACGCGCCAAGGGCGTTTACCTGCGCGTGTTGAAAAACACGCTGGCACGCCGCGCTGTTGCCGACACCGCATTTGCCGATCTGGCCAACCACATGGCTGGTCCGCTGGTGTACGGCATTTCTGCCGACCCGGTGGCCGCTGCCAAAGTGCTGGCTGACTTTGCCAAGACCAACGACAAGATCGTGGTCAAGGCTGGCTCCTTCGACGGCAAGACGCTGAACGCCGCTGAAGTTGTCCAACTTGCTTCCATTCCGAGCCGCGAAGAGCTGCTGTCCAAGCTGCTCTACGTTATGCAAGCTCCGGTTGCCGGCTTTGCCCGCGGCCTGGCTGCACTGGCAGAGAAAAAGCAAGGTGGTGCAGCTCCGGCCGAAGTGGCCGCCGAAGCACCTGCCGAAGCCGCCTGATCGCGCGCTACACGTTTTAGATCTCACGACTTATCTGTATTCAGGAGTAATTAAACATGGCTCTGACCAAAGAAGACATCCTCGACGCCGTTGCTGGCCTGACCGTTCTGGAACTGAATGACCTGGTGAAGGCATTCGAAGAGAAGTTCGGCGTTTCCGCTGCTGCTGTTGCTGTTGCTGGCCCTGCCGGCCCTGCCGCTGTGGTTGAAGAAAAGACCGAATTCGACGTTATCCTGACCGGCGCTGGCGCCAACAAGGTTGGCGTGATCAAGGTTGTGCGCGAACTGACTGGCCTCGGCCTGAAGGAAGCCAAGGACCTGGTCGACGGCGCTCCCAAGACTGTCAAGGAAGCCGCTGCCAAGGCTGATGCTGAAGCCATGGTCAAGAAGCTCATCGAAGCTGGTGCTACCGCTGAGATGAAGTAAGTCTCCCTAGGGGACTTGCTAAAGGCTGGCGATTTCGGTCGCCAGCCTTCTTGCGCTTGTGGGAATTCGCTGTACCGACTGTACTGATTGTGCGTTGCCAAACCGGAAATCCTGCCCATTGCGGGTTTTGTGGTTTGGTTTTAGCGCCCCAACTCGACCGGAGACTCTATGAGTTACTCGTTCACTGAGAAGAAACGCATTCGTAAAAGTTTTGCGAAGCGGGCGAACGTTCTGGACGTTCCTTATCTGCTCGCCACCCAAATCGACTCCTATACAGAGTTTCTTCAACTGGGCGTTCCCATGGAGCAGCGCCGCACCAGTGGCCTGCAGGCAGCATTTGCCTCGATCTTCCCGATCACCAGCCATAACGGCTATGCCAAGCTTGATTTCGTCAGCTACCAGCTGGGCGAACCGCCGTTCGACGTGGTCGAGTGCCAGCAGCGCGGCATCACTTTCGCCGCACCGCTGCGCGCGCGCGTACGCTTGACCATCTTTGATCGCGAGTCGTCCAAGCCCGTGGTCAAGGAAGCCAAGGAGCAGGAAGTCTACATGGGCGAGATTCCGCTCATGACCAGCAATGGCTCCTTTGTCATCAACGGCACCGAGCGTGTCATCGTGTCGCAGTTGCATCGCTCGCCCGGCGTGTTCTTCGAGCACGACAAGGGCAAGACGCACTCGTCCGGCAAGCTGCTGTTCTCCGCTCGTATCATCCCCTACCGTGGTTCCTGGCTGGACTTCGAGTTCGACCCCAAGGATCTGCTGTACTTCCGTATTGACCGTCGCCGCAAGATGCCGGTGACCATACTGATGCGGGCGCTGGGTTACAACAACGAACAGATTCTGGCGGACTGCTACGACTTCGACACGGTACGCCTGTCGAAGAAGGGTGTGTTCCTGGAAGTGGTGGCTGATCGCCTCAAGGGCGAAGTTGCCAAGTTCGACATTGTTGCCGGCGACGGTAAGGTGCTGGTCCAGAAGGACAAGCGCATTACCGCCAAGCATATCCGCGATCTGCAGGCTGCTGGCGTGACCGAACTCGAGATTCCGACCGACAACCTGGTTGGCCGCGTACTGGGCGCCAATGTGGTGAATCCGGATACCGGTGAGATCGTGGCCCGTGCCAACGAGGAGATCACCGAGGATCTGCTGATCAAGTTTGAATCGGCTGGCGTCACCTCGATCAAGCTGTTGTATATCAACGACCTGGATCAGGGCGCTTATATTTCGAACACCCTGCGTCTGGACGAAACGCCAGATCGCCAGGCTGCCCGCGTGGCCATCTACCGCATGATGCGCCCAGGTGAGCCGCCCACCGAAGATGCAGTGGAAGCGCTGTTCAACGGCCTGTTCTTCTCGGAAGATCGCTACGATCTGTCGGCCGTGGGCCGCATGAAGTTCAACCGCCGCGCCTACCCCGACCGTCTCGATGAGAAGGCGCCGGGCTGGCAGAAGCGTTTCTACGAGCGGGTGGGCCCGCAGGGCACCACCGGTTCGGGCGTGCTGAACACCGACGACATCGTTGCTGTGATCGGCATTTTGCTGGAACTGCGCAACGGCCGTGGCGAAGTGGACGATATCGATCACCTGGGTAACCGTCGCGTTCGTTCGGTCGGTGAACTGGCTGAGAACCAGTTCCGCGCCGGTCTGGTGCGGGTTGAGCGTGCCGTGAAGGAACGTCTGGGCCAGGCCGAGAGCGACAACCTGATGCCGCACGACCTGATCAATGCCAAGCCGGTCAGCGCTGCTATCAAGGAATTCTTCGGCTCCTCGCAGCTGTCGCAGTTCATGGACCAGACCAACCCGCTGTCGGAAATCACCCACAAGCGCCGTGTGTCGGCTCTTGGACCGGGCGGTCTGACCCGCGAGCGCGCTGGCTTTGAAGTCCGTGACGTGCACCCGACCCACTATGGCCGTGTCTGTCCGATTGAGACGCCGGAAGGCCCGAACATTGGTCTGATCAACTCGCTGGCCATCTATGCCCGCACCAATGAGTACGGTTTCCTGGAAACCCCGTACCGCAAGGTGGTGGACAACAAGGTGACCGACGAGATCGAATACCTGTCTGCCATTGAGGAAGGCAAGTATGTGATCGCCCAGGCCAACGCCAAGCTGGATGACAGCACGGGCGAACTGATCGACGAGCTGGTGACCTGCCGTGAGCACGGTGAAACCATCGTGGCCCGGCCTGAGCGCGTCCAGTACATGGACGTGGCGCCTAGCCAGATCGTGTCGGTTGCTGCCTCGCTGATTCCCTTCCTGGAGCACGATGACGCCAACCGTGCCCTGATGGGTGCCAACATGCAACGCCAGGCCGTGCCTTGCGTGCGTGCGCAGAAGCCGCTGGTGGGTACCGGTATCGAACGCACCTGTGCGGTCGACTCGGGTACGGCCGTGAAGGCGCTGCGCGGTGGTCGTGTCGACTATGTCGATGCCAACCGCGTGGTGATCCGGGTCAATGACGATGAAACCAGCGCCGGCGAAGTCGGTGTGGACATCTACAACCTGACCAAGTACACCCGTTCCAACCAGAACACCAATATCAACCAGCGTCCCATCGTGGAAGTGGGTGACCAGATCTCCGCCCTGGACGTGATCGCCGACGGCGCATCCACCGACCTGGGTGAGCTGGCACTGGGCCAGAACCTGCTGGTGGCCTTCATGCCCTGGAACGGCTTCAACTACGAAGACTCGATCCTGATCAGCGAGAAGGTAGTGGCCGATGACCGCTACACCTCCATCCATATCGAGGAACTGTCGGTTGTTGCCCGCGACACCAAGCTGGGACCGGAAGAAATCACCCGCGATATCTCCAACCTGAGCGAGCGCATGCTGGGCCGCCTGGATGAGGCAGGTATCGTCTACATCGGTGCCGAAGTGGAAGCCGGTGACGTGCTGGTCGGTAAGGTGACGCCCAAGGGCGAAACCCAGCTGACGCCGGAAGAGAAGCTGCTGCGTGCCATCTTCGGTGAGAAGGCTAGCGATGTGAAGGATACCTCGCTGCGCGTGCCGTCGGGCATGAGCGGTACCGTCATTGACGTGCAGGTGTTCACCCGCGAAGGTATAGACCGCGACAAGCGCGCCCAGGGCATCATTGACGATGAGCTGAAGCGTTTCCGTCTGGACCTGAACGACCAGCTGCGTATTCTGGAAAACGATGCCTTCGAGCGTCTGGAGCGCTTGCTGGTCGGCAAGAAGGTCAATGGCGGTCCGAAGCGCATTGCCAAGGGCACTGAACTGACCCGCGAATACCTGGCCGATCTGACTCGCCACGACTGGTTTGATATCCGTCTGTCGGACGAGGATGTGGCCAAGCAGCTGGAGCTGATGAAGGACAACCTGTCGCAGAAGCGCGCTGAGTTCGACCTGCGCTTTGAGGACAAGAAGCGCAAGCTGACCCAGGGCGATGAGCTGCCCCCGGGCGTGCAGAAGATGGTCAAGGTCTATGTGGCCGTGAAGCGTCGCCTGCAACCTGGTGACAAGATGGCCGGTCGTCACGGTAACAAGGGTGTGGTGTCCAAGATCCTGCCGATCGAGGATCTGCCGCACATGGCTGACGGTACGCCGGTCGACATCGTGTTGAACCCGCTGGGCGTGCCTTCGCGTATGAACGTGGGTCAGATTCTGGAAGTCCACCTGGGTTGGGCTGCCAAGGGTCTGGGCAAGCGCATAGACCGCATGCTGGCGGAAGAGTCGGGCAAGGCTGCCAAGAAGGCCGGTGAGGTGCGCAAGTTCCTCGAAGAGGTCTACAACAGCCGCGGCAAGCCGGAAGACCTGGGCAGCATGAGCGACGAGGAAATCCTGGAGCTGGCCGACAACCTGCGCGATGGTGTGCCGTTTGCCACCCCGGTGTTCGACGGCGCCAAGGAAGAGGACCTGATGGCCATGTTGCAACTGGCTTATCCGACCGAATCCGAGCATACCCAGCGCCTGGGCTTCAACGACACCCGTACCCAGCTCAAGCTGTATGACGGCCGTACTGGTGAGGCTTTCGAGCGTCGCGTGACCGTGGGTTACATGCACGTGCTGAAGCTGCATCACCTGGTTGACGACAAGATGCACGCCCGTTCCACTGGCCCGTACTCGCTGGTTACCCAGCAGCCGCTGGGTGGTAAGGCGCAGTTCGGTGGTCAGCGTTTCGGTGAGATGGAAGTGTGGGCGCTGGAAGCCTATGGTGCTTCGTACACGCTGCAGGAAATGTTGACGGTGAAGTCCGATGATGTGAATGGCCGTACCAAGGTCTATGAAAACATCGTCAAGGGCGATCACAAGATCGACGCCGGCATGCCGGAATCCTTCAATGTGCTGGTGAAGGAAATCCGCTCGCTGGGTATCGACATCGATCTGGAACGGTACTAAGTCAGATGGCGCGCGGGGTGAGGCGGTGAGGCCGCACCCCGTTGGCGCCGAAAGAGTGTCGCGCAGTGGCGCGGCGCTTGGCAGGGCCTCACTCGTGAAACGAGGATAAAGACATGAAAGCTTTGCTCGACTTGTTCAAGCAGGTGACCCAGGAAGAAGAATTCGATGCCATCCGCATCGGCCTGGCCTCGCCCGACAAGATCCGTTCGTGGTCGTACGGTGAAGTCAAGAAGCCTGAAACCATTAACTACCGTACCTTCAAGCCTGAGCGCGATGGCCTGTTCTGTGCCCGCATCTTCGGGCCGGTCAAGGACTACGAGTGCCTGTGCGGCAAGTACAAGCGCCTCAAGCATCGTGGCGTGATCTGCGAGAAGTGCGGCGTTGAAGTCACGCTCAGCAAGGTGCGCCGTGAGCGCATGGGCCATATTGAACTGGCTTCGCCGGTTGCCCATATCTGGTTCCTGAAGTCCCTGCCCAGCCGTCTGGGCATGGTCTTGGACATCACCCTGCGCGATATCGAGCGGGTGCTGTATTTCGAAGGCTTTATCGTCATCGAACCGGGCATGACACCGCTGCAACGCGGCCAGCTGCTGTCGGAAGACGACTACCTGGCCAAGGTGGAAGAATACGGCGACGAGTTTGTCGCGTTGATGGGTGCCGAAGCGGTGCGCGAACTGCTGCGCACGCTGGACATCAACAACGAGATGGAAACCCTGCGGCATGATCTGCAGAACACCGGTTCCGAAGCCAAGATCAAGAAGATCGCCAAGCGCCTGAAGGTGCTGGAAGCCTTCCAGAAGTCGGGCATCAAGCCTGAGTGGATGATCATGGAAGTGCTGCCGGTGCTGCCGCCGGAACTGCGTCCGCTGGTCCCGCTGGATGGCGGCCGTTTCGCCACCTCCGACCTGAATGACCTGTATCGTCGCGTCATCAACCGTAACAACCGTCTCAAGCGTCTCTTGGAGCTGAAGGCCCCTGAAATCATTGTGCGCAACGAAAAGCGCATGCTGCAGGAAGCTGTCGATTCGCTGCTGGACAACGGTCGTCGCGGCAAGGCCATGACCGGCGCCAACAAGCGTCCGTTGAAGTCGCTGGCTGACATGATCAAGGGTAAGGGTGGTCGCTTCCGTCAGAACTTGCTGGGTAAGCGCGTCGACTACTCGGGCCGTTCGGTCATCGTGGTGGGCCCGACCCTCAAGCTGCATCAGTGCGGCCTGCCCAAGAAGATGGCGCTGGAGCTGTTCAAGCCTTTCATCTTCCACAAGCTGGAAGTGCTGGGCCTGGCTACCACCATCAAGGCGGCCAAGAAGCTGGTTGAGCAGGAAGTACCGGAAGTCTGGGACATCCTGGAAGAAGTCATACGCGAGCATCCGGTTCTGCTGAACCGTGCGCCTACGCTGCACCGCCTGGGTATCCAGGCGTTCGAGCCGGTGCTGATCGAAGGCAAGGCCATCCAGCTGCATCCGCTGGTTTGTACTGCCTTCAACGCCGACTTTGACGGTGACCAGATGGCTGTACACGTGCCGCTGTCGCTGGAAGCACAGATGGAAGCCCGCACCCTGATGCTGGCCTCCAACAACGTGCTGTCGCCAGCGCACGGCGAGCCTATCATCGTGCCGTCGCAGGATATCGTGCTGGGTCTGTACTACATGACCCGTGAGCGTATCAATGGCGTGGGCGAAGGCCTGCGCTTCGCTGATCTGGAAGAGCTGCTGCGTGCCTACGAAACCCGCCAGGCCGAGCTGAATGCCCGCATCAGTGTGCGCCTGAAGGATTGGTACAAGGACGAGAGCGGCGAATGGCAATACAAGCTGGTGCGTCGTGAGACCACGGTCGGTCGCGCCATTCTGTCGGAGATCCTGCCCAAGGGCCTGCCTTTCGAGAACGTCAATAAGGCGCTCAAGAAGAAGGAAATCTCCAAGCTGATCAACGCTTCTTTCCGTCGTGTCGGCCTGCGTGAGACGGTCATCCTGGCGGACCGCCTGATGTACACCGGTTTCACCTACTCGACCCGCGCTGGCCTGTCCATCTGCGTGGACGACATGCTGGTGCCGGCCGAGAAGGCGACGCTGCTGGCCGAGGCCGAGCGTGAAGTGAAGGAAATCGAAGCCCAGTACACCTCGGGTCTGGTGACCCAGGGTGAGCGCTATAACAAGGTCGTGGATATCTGGGGCCGCTGTGGTGACCAGGTTGCCAAGACCATGATGGCCCACCTGGGTAAGGAAAAGACGGTAGACCGCGAAGGCAAGACGGTAGACCAGGAATCGTTCAACTCCATCTACATGATGGCCGACTCCGGTGCACGGGGCTCGGTGGCGCAGATTCGCCAGTTGGCCGGTATGCGGGGCCTGATGGCCAAGCCGGACGGCTCGATTATCGAGACGCCGATTACCACCAACTTCCGCGAAGGCCTGACGGTTCTGCAGTACTTCATCTCGACTCACGGTGCCCGTAAGGGTCTGGCCGATACCGCGCTGAAGACCGCCAACTCGGGTTACCTGACCCGTCGTCTGGTCGATGTGACGCAGGATCTGGTGGTGACCGAGGACAACTGCGGTACCAAGAACGGCGTGGCTATGAAGGCCGTGGTGCAGGGCGGTGACGTGATCGAAGCCTTGCGCGACCGTATCCTGGGACGTGTGGCTGCCATCGACGTGATCGATCCGGCTACCCAGGAAACCGTGTACGAAGCCGGCACCCTGTTGACCGAAGATATCGTTGAGCGCATCGAAGCCCTCAGCATCGATGAAGTGAAGGTGCGTACGCCGCTGACCTGCGAAACCCGCTACGGTCTGTGCGCGCAGTGCTATGGCCGCGATCTGGGCCGTGGTCAGCGCGTCAACGTGGGCGAGGCTGTCGGTGTGATCGCGGCGCAGTCCATCGGTGAGCCGGGTACCCAGCTGACCATGCGTACCTTCCACATCGGTGGTGCCGCTTCGCGTGCTGCGTCGGCCAGCCAGGTGGAGACCAAGTCCAATGGTAAGGTCGGCTTCGCCGGTACCATGCGTTATGTCACCAACACCAAGGGCGAGCAGATCGTCATTACCCGTTCGGGTGAAGTGGTGGTGTTCGACGATGCTGGCCGTGAGCGTGAGCGTCACAAGGTGCCGTACGGCGCGACCCTGATGGTCAACGATGCCCAGTCCATCAAGGCCGGAGCCGTGCTGGCGACCTGGGATCCGCATACGCGCCCCATCATTACCGAGTACGCCGGTCAGGTGCGCTTCGAGAACGTCGAAGAAGGCGTGACCGTGGCCAAGCAGATCGATGAAGTGACCGGTTTGTCCACCCTGGTGGCGATTGATCCCAAGCGCAAGGCTGGCGCGACCAAGAGCGTCCGTCCGCAGATCAAGCTGCTGGATGAGAACGGCGTGGAAGTGAAGCTGGCTGGATCCGATGCTGCGGTGAACATCACCTTCCAGGTTGGCGCCATCATTACCGTGAAGGATGGCCAACAGGTGGGTGTGGGTGAAGTGCTGGCCCGTATCCCGCAGGAATCGGTGAAGACCCGTGACATTACCGGTGGTCTGCCGCGTGTGGCCGAGCTGTTCGAAGCCCGTTCGCCGAAGGATGCCGGCATGCTGGCCGAAGTGACTGGTACCTCGTCGTTCGGCAAGGACACCAAGGGCAAGCAGCGCCTGATCATCACCGATCTGGACGGCACGCCGCATGAGTACCTGATACCGAAGGACAAGCATGTGCTGGTTCACGACGGTCAGGTGGTGAACCGTGGCGAAACCATCGTGGACGGCCCGGCCGACCCGCACGACATCCTGCGCCTGCAGGGTATCGAGACGCTGGCTCGCTACGTCACCGAAGAAGTGCAGGAAGTGTACCGTCTGCAGGGCGTGAAGATTAACGACAAGCACATCGAGGTGATCGTTCGCCAGATGCTGCGTCGTGTGGTGATCGCCGATGCCGGTGATTCCGACTTCATCATGGGTGAGCAGGTCGAGCGGGCCGAAGTGCTGGAGGCGAATGACAAGCTGATCGCCGCCAACAAGCAGCCGGCCGTATTCGACAACATTCTGCTGGGTATCACCAAGGCCTCGCTGTCGACGGATTCCTTCATCTCGGCCGCTTCGTTCCAGGAAACCACGCGTGTCCTGACCGAAGCCGCCATCATGGGCAAGCGTGACGAACTGCGTGGCCTGAAGGAAAACGTGATTGTGGGTCGCCTGATACCAGGCGGCACGGGTCTTGCCTACCACAACAACCGTCGTCGTCAGAAGGCAGGCCAACTGCCAGGCATGACCGAGATGGTTGCTGCGGTTGTCGATGCAGAACCCAGCCAGGAAGAAGTCTGACCCGGTGGCTGCGCAAGCAGCCGCTGGTTGACGTATCGACAACCCTTCCGTCGGCCCTTCACTACAAAAGTGATGGGCGGCGGGAGGGTTTGTTGACATTAAGCGCTTGATTTACCTATAATCCGCGCTCTTTTGTGGGGGCGGCCCCTCGTGCGTCTTGCGCGAGGCACGCCATTTTTTACTTTTGGGAAAAAGATAATGCCAACCATCAACCAGCTCGTCCGTAAAGGACGTGTGGCGGAAACGGCCAAGAGCAAGGTTCCTGCGCTCGAAGCCTGCCCGCAAAAACGCGGTGTTTGCACTCGCGTGTACACCACGACCCCGAAGAAGCCTAACTCGGCTCTGCGTAAGGTCGCCAAGGTTCGCCTGACCAACGGTTTCGAAGTGATTTCGTACATCGGCGGTGAAGGCCACAACCTGCAGGAACACTCGGTCGTGCTGATTCGCGGCGGTCGTGTGAAGGACTTGCCAGGTGTGCGTTATCACACCGTGCGCGGCTCCCTGGATACCGCTGGTGTCAAGGACCGTAAGCAGGCTCGTTCCAAGTACGGCGCGAAGCGTCCGAAGGCTTAATTCGCCTGGGTTGGGTCGCGAGCCCGGTCTTGCTCGTTCAAGACATTCGCGACGACGGCGTAGCGCCCCTGTGCGCATCGTCGAGTAAGTGACCAATCCATCGGGATGGTCGCGAGCGCAAAATTTCTTGCGCTCAACTGAATACTACTGAGGTTGAAACATGCCACGTCGTAGAGAAGTACCCAAACGCGAAGTATTGCCGGATCCAAAGTTCGGTAGCGAAGAACTGTCCAAGTTCATGAACGTCGTCATGCAGGATGGCAAGAAGTCGGTTGCCGAACGCATCGTTTACGGCGCGCTGGAAATCGTTGAAAAGAAGACCGGTAAGGCCCCCCTTGAGGTGTTCTCCCAAGCCCTCAACAACGTGAAGCCGGTCGTTGAAGTGAAGAGCCGTCGCGTCGGTGGTGCAAACTACCAGGTGCCGGTTGAAGTGCGTCAGACCCGTCGTATGGCGCTGGCCATGCGCTGGCTGCGTGAAGCTGCCCGCAAGCGCGGCGAAAAGTCGATGGGTCAGCGTCTGGCTGGCGAATTGCTGGATGCGGTCGAAGGCCGTGGCGGCGCGATGAAGAAGCGTGACGAAGTGCACCGTATGGCTGAAGCCAACAAGGCCTTCGCCCACTATCGCTTCTAATTCACCCTTTTAAGCAAAGGTATTGGCTGTGGCACGCATTACACCCATTGAACGCTACCGGAACATCGGTATTAGCGCGCACATCGACGCGGGTAAAACCACGACGACTGAGCGTATTCTTTTCTACACCGGTGTGAACCACAAGATCGGTGAAGTGCACGATGGCGCCGCCACCATGGACTGGATGGAGCAGGAGCAGGAGCGTGGTATCACGATCACCTCCGCTGCGACCACCACGTTCTGGAAGGGCATGGCTAACCAGTTCGAGCAACATCGCATCAACATCATCGATACCCCCGGTCACGTCGACTTCACCATCGAGGTGGAGCGTTCGATGCGCGTGCTGGACGGTGCTTGCATGGTTTACTGCGCTGTGGGCGGTGTTCAGCCCCAGTCGGAAACCGTTTGGCGTCAGGCCAACAAGTACAAGGTGCCGCGCTTGGCCTTCGTGAACAAGATGGACCGTCAAGGTGCCAACTTCTTCCGCGTGGTTGAGCAAATGCGCCTGCGTCTGCGCGCCAATCCGGTGCCTATCGCGATTCCTATCGGCGCTGAAGATGGCTTCACCGGCGTGGTTGACCTGTTGAAAAACAAGGCCATCCTGTGGGACGAAGCTTCGCAGGGCATGAAGTTCGACTACGTCGATATCCCGGCTGACCTGGTCTCTGTCGCTGCCGAATGGCGCGAAAAGATGATCGAGGCGGCTGCCGAGTCGTCGGAAGAGATGATGAACAAGTACCTGGAAACGGGCGAGCTGACCGAAGACGAAATCGTCGCCGGCCTGCGCGCACGTACCCTGGCTTGCGAAATCCAGCCTATGCTGTGCGGTACCGCCTTCAAGAACAAGGGCGTGCAGCTGATGCTGGACGCTGTCATCCAGCTGCTGCCGTCGCCGGTTGATGTGCCGCCGGTTGAAGGTGTGGATGATCGTGATCAGCCCGACACCCGTCAGGCTTCCGATGAGGCGCCGTTCTCGGCGCTGGCCTTCAAGCTGATGAGCGACCCTTACGTCGGTCAGCTGACCTTCTTCCGCGTTTACTCTGGCGTCGTCAATACTGGCGATACCGTGATGAACTCGGTCAAGGGCAAGAAGGAGCGGATGGGCCGTATCGTTCAGATGCACGCCAACAACCGTGAAGAAATCGCGGAAGTTCGTGCTGGCGATATCGCTGCCGGTATCGGTCTGAAGGATGTGACGACGGGTGAAACCCTGTGTTCGCCTGATCACGTCATCACCCTGGAGCGCATGGTATTCCCTGAGCCGGTGATCCACGTTGCCGTTGAGCCTAAGACCAAGGCTGACCAGGAGAAGATGGGCGTTGCCCTGAATCGTCTGGCCAAGGAAGATCCTTCCTTCCGCGTGCGTACCGACGAAGAGACCGGCCAGACCATCATGTCGGGCATGGGCGAATTGCACCTGGAAATCCTGGTGGATCGCATGAAGCGCGAATTCGGCGTGGAAGCGAACGTGGGTGCCCCGCAAGTGGCCTACCGCGAAACCATCACCAAGACCGCCATCGACATCGAAGGCAAGCATGCCAAGCAGTCGGGTGGTAAGGGTCAGTACGGCCATTGCGTGATCACTGTCGAGCCTTCGGGCGAAGGCAAGGGTTACGAGTTCGTCGACGAAATCAAGGGCGGTACCATCCCCCGCGAATTCATCCCGTCGGTGGACAAGGGTATCCAGAACACGCTGAAGTCGGGCGTGCTGGCTGGCTTCCCGGTGGTTGACGTTCGCGTTCGCCTGACCTTCGGTTCCTACCATGACGTTGACTCGTCGCAGATCGCCTTTGAACTGGCCGGCTCGCTGGCCTTCAAGGAAGCCATGCGCCGCGCCGGTCCCGTGATCCTCGAGCCTATGATGGCCGTTGAAATCGAGACGCCGGAAGAGTACATGGGCGACATCATGGGTGACATCTCGTCGCGTCGCGGCATGCTGCAAGGCATGGACGACAACCCTGCTGGTGGCAAGATGGTCAAGGCGGAAGTGCCTCTGTCCGAGATGTTCGGTTACTCGACCACCCTGCGCTCCATGTCGCAAGGTCGTGCTACCTACTCGATGGAATTCAAGCACTACTCCGAAGCGCCTAAGAACGTCGCTGAAGCCATCATCAACAAGAAGTAAACCGACTGCCGGGCCAATGGCCCGGCGGTTGTAAACCCAATTCAAGACTAAGGATAGAAGCAATGGCAAAGGAAAAGTTCGAGCGGACTAAGCCGCACGTAAACGTTGGCACCATCGGTCACGTTGACCACGGCAAGACCACGCTGACCGCCGCGATCACCACGATCCTGTCGAAGAAGTTCGGCGGCGAAGCCAAGGGCTACGACCAGATCGACAGCGCGCCAGAAGAAAAGGCCCGCGGTATCACCATCAACACCGCGCACGTCGAGTACGAAACCGAAAACCGCCACTACGCTCACGTTGACTGCCCCGGCCACGCCGACTACGTCAAGAACATGATCACCGGCGCAGCCCAGATGGACGGCGCTATCCTGGTGGTATCGTCGGCTGACGGCCCCATGCCGCAGACCCGCGAGCACATCCTGCTGGCCCGTCAGGTTGGCGTGCCTTACATCATCGTGTTCATGAACAAGGCCGACATGGTCGACGACGCCGAGCTGCTCGAGCTGGTCGAAATGGAAGTCCGTGAACTCCTGAGCAAGTACGACTTCCCCGGCGACGACCTGCCCATCATCAAGGGTTCGGCACTGAAGGCCCTGGAAGGCGACCAATCGGAAATCGGCGAACCCGCCATCTTCCGTCTGGCCGAAGCCCTGGACAGCTACATCCCCACCCCTGAGCGTGCCATCGACGGCGCCTTCCTGATGCCCGTGGAAGACGTGTTCTCGATCTCCGGTCGCGGTACCGTGGTGACCGGTCGCGTTGAGCGCGGCATCGTCAAGGTCGGCGAAGAAATCGAAATCGTCGGTATCAAGCCCACCGTCAAGACCACCTGTACCGGCGTGGAAATGTTCCGCAAGCTGCTGGATCAAGGTCAGGCTGGCGACAACATCGGCGCGCTGCTGCGTGGTACCAAGCGTGAAGACGTCGAGCGTGGCCAAGTGCTGGCCAAGCCGGGTTCGATCACCCCGCACACCAAGTTCTCAGGTTCGGTCTACGTGCTGAGCAAGGATGAAGGCGGCCGTCACACCCCGTTCTTCAACGGCTATCGCCCGCAGTTCTACTTCCGTACCACCGACGTGACCGGTGCGGTTGAGCTGCCAGCTGGTACCGAAATGGTGATGCCAGGCGACAACGTTGAAGTGGTTGTTGCCCTGATCGCTCCGATCGCCATGGAACAAGGTCTGCGCTTCGCTATCCGCGAAGGCGGCCGTACCGTTGGCGCCGGTGTGGTTGCCAAGATCATCGAGTAATGGTCACTGGGTGGGCCATCAGGCCCACCCTTGTTCTTTCATGTTGTCCAGGCAACCATCCGGTTGTCTCGCTCTTTAGGAAAAATCATGGCTAACCAAAAGATCCGCATCCGCCTCAAGGCTTACGACTACGCACTGATCGATCGTTCCGCCCAGGAAATCGTCGACACTGCCAAGCGCACTGGCGCTGTGGTCAAGGGCCCGGTTCCGCTGCCCACCAAGATTGAACGTTTCGACGTGCTGCGTTCGCCGCACGTGAACAAGACCTCGCGCGACCAGCTCGAGATCCGTACCCACCTGCGCCTGATGGATATCGTGGACCCGACCGACAAGACGGTTGACGCCCTGATGAAGCTGGATCTGCCGGCTGGTGTGGACGTAGAGATCAAACTGCAATAATTTCTTGCATAAAACCAAGACGTTGCAGTATCATCGCGGGCTCGCTGTAATGGCGAGCCCGCTTTGTATCTATTGCTGCCGTAAGGTGGCGGTGCAAGGCAGGTAGTTTCGTTCGATGCAGGCCGCCCTGCGCGGCTTGCGATGATCGCCGGCCAATCGTAGCTGGCCCTTTTAAAAGGAAAGAACGATGAGCTTAGGACTTATCGGGCGCAAGGTCGGCATGACCCGCGTGTTCGTCGAGGATGGTGCTTCCATCCCGGTGACCGTGCTGGATCTGTCGTCCAATCGCGTCGCGCAAATCAAGACTCCTGAAGTAGATGGCTATGCCGCTGTGCAAGTCACCTTCGGCGAGCGTCGCGCCAATCGTGTCAACAAGGCTGAAGCCGGTCACTTTGCCAAGGCAGGTGTCGAGGCTGGTCGTGGTCTGCACGAGTTCGCGCTGACGGCTGACGAGCTGGCCAAGTTCCAGCCTGGCAGCCAGATCACCGTTGAAATCTTCACCGTGGGTCAACTGGTCGATGTGACCGGTACCTCCCAGGGTAAGGGTTTCTCGGGTGCTATCAAGCGTCACAACTTCAGTTCGCAGCGTGCCTCCCACGGTAACTCCGTGTCGCACAACGCTCCTGGTTCGATCGGTATGGCGCAGGATCCGGGTCGTGTATTCCCCGGTAAGCGCATGGCTGGTCAGTACGGTAACGTCAAGAGCACCGTGCAAAACCTGGAAGTGGTTCGTGTTGACGCCGAGCGTGGTCTGTTGCTCGTCAAGGGTGCCGTTCCCGGCTCCAAGGGCAACGACGTTGTCGTGCGTCCCAGCGTGAAGGCAGGTGCGTAATGGAACTGAAAGTCATCAATGCAAGTGGCCAAGCCGCTGCCAGTGTGACCGCTTCCGACGCGCTGTTCGGTCGCGATTACAATGAAGCCCTGGTTCACCAGGTTGTCACCGCCTACCTCGCCAATGCCCGTAGCGGCAACCGTGCCCAAAAGGGCCGTAGCGATGTGGCCAAGTCCACCCGCAAGCCGTGGCGTCAAAAGGGTACGGGCCGTGCTCGTGCCGGTATGGCGTCCAGCCCGCTGTGGCGTGGTGGTGGCAAGATTTTCCCGAGCTCCCCTGACGAAAACTTCACCCAGAAGGTCAACCGCAAGATGTATCGCGCTGGCCTGGCGACCATCCTGTCGCAACTGGTGCGCGAAGAGCGTCTGGTGGTGGTTGACGGCTTCACCGCCGAAACCCCGAAGACCAAGGCATTTGCTGCCAAGCTGGCTGCCATGGGTCTGAACGAGCGCACCCTGATTGTCACCGACAATCTTGACGAGAACCTGTACCTGGCCTCGCGCAATCTGCCCAACGTGCTCGTGCTCGAGCCGTCGCAGGCCGATCCGGTCAGCTTGGTTCGCTTCAAGAAGGTGCTGGTCACCCGCGAGGCGCTCAAGCAAATCGAGGAGATCCTGGCATGACTCAGCTGAATCAAGATCGTCTGCTGCAGGTACTGCTGGCTCCGGTGATCTCTGAAAAGAGCACGCTGGTTGCTGAGAAGTACGAGCAAGTGGTTTTCCGCGTCGTCAGCGATGCGACCAAGCCGGAAATCAAGGCTGCGGTTGAGTTGCTGTTCAAAGTGCAGGTCGAATCCGTCCAAGTCACCAATGTGAAGCCGAAGCAAAAGCGTTTCGGCCGTACCACTGGCTGGCGCAAGGGCTGGAAGAAGGCCTACGTTGCCCTTAAGCCCGGTCAAGAAATTGACCTCCAGGCTGCACAGTAAGGAGAACGACGATGCTGGTAAAAGTTAAGCCCACATCCCCCGGTCGCCGCGCCGTTGTCAAGGTTGTCAGCCCTGAGCTGCACAAGGGCAAGCCGCACGCTGCCCTGGTGGAAAGCCAAAGCAAGAACGCCGGTCGTAACAATCGCGGTGTGGTTACCGTTCGCCATCAAGGCGGCGGCCACAAGCAGCACTACCGCCTGATCGATTTCCGTCGCAACAAGGATGGCATTGTTGCCACCGTTGAGCGTCTGGAATACGACCCTAACCGTACCGCCCACATCGCGCTGCTCTGCTACGCTGATGGCGAGCGTCGCTACATCATCGCTCCGCGTGGCCTGAAGGCCGGCGCGCAAGTGGTGAGCGGCCCGGAAGCGCCGATCAAGGCGGGTAACACCCTGCCGCTGCGCAACATCCCGGTCGGTAGCACCATCCATTGCATCGAAATGCAACCTGGCAAGGGCGCGCAGATTGCTCGTTCGGCCGGTGCTTCCGTGCAATTGCTGGCTCGCGAAGGTGCCTACGCCCAGCTGCGTCTGCGTTCCGGTGAAATCCGCAAGGTGCACGTCGATTGCCGCGCCACCATCGGTGAAGTCGGTAACGAAGAGCACAACCTGCGCAAGATCGGTAAGGCCGGTGCCAATCGCTGGCGTGGTATTCGTCCGACCGTTCGCGGTACGGCGATGAACCCGATCGATCACCCGCACGGTGGTGGTGAAGGTCGCACTGGTGAAGGTCGTGTGCCGGTTAGCCCGTGGGGTACCCCGACTAAGGGTTACCGTACCCGCAGCAACAAGCGCACCGACAATATGATCGTGCGCCGCCGGTATTCGAATAAGGGGTAATTAGACATGGCTCGTTCCGTTAAAAAAGGCCCGTTCGTCGACGCTCATCTGCTCAAGAAGATTGAAGCAGTGCGTGCGACCAACGACAAGCGCCCGGTAAAGACCTGGTCCCGTCGCTCCACCGTGCTGCCCGACTTCGTCGGTCTGACCATCGCGGTGCACAACGGCAAGCAACATGTTCCCGTGTACATCAACGAGAACATGGTCGGTCACAAGCTGGGCGAATTCTCGCTGACCCGTACGTTCAAGGGTCACGCTGCCGACAAAAAAGCCAAGAAGTAAGGTGCCGCCATGCAAACTTCCGCTATTTTGACTGGCGCACGCCTGTCGGCTCAGAAAGCTCGCCTGGTCGCTGACCTGGTGCGCGGCAAGCCGGTTGAGCACGCCATCAACATTCTGACCTTTAGCCCTAAAAAGGGCGCGGTCATCATCAAGAAGCTGTTGCTGTCGGCGATTGCAAATGCCGAACACAACGATGGCGCCGATATTGACGCCCTCAAGGTGACGACCATTTATGTGGACAAGGGGCCTTCCCTGAAGCGTTTTGCCGCACGTGCCAAGGGCCGTGGCAACCGCATCGAGAAGCAAACCTGCCACATCACCCTGACCGTGGGCGAATGAGGACGATATGGGACAGAAAATTCATCCGATTGGCTTCCGTCTAGCCGTCAACAAGAACTGGGCCTCGAAGTGGTATGCGAATAGCAAAAACTTCCCGGCCATGCTCGCCGAAGATATCAAGGTGCGCGAGTTCCTGAAGAAAAAGTTGTCGCATGCCTCGGTTGGTCGCATCGTTATCGAGCGTCCGGCCAAGAACGCCCGCATTACCATTCACAGCGCCCGTCCGGGTGTGGTGATTGGCAAGAAGGGTGAAGACATCGAGATCCTGAAGCGCGACCTGGTCAAGCTGATGGGTGTGCCGGTGCACATCAACATCGAAGAAATCCGCAAGCCGGAAACCGATGCACAAGTGATCGCTGATTCCATCGCTGCCCAGCTGGAAAAGCGCGTGATGTTCCGTCGTGCCATGAAGCGCGCGATGCAGAACGCCATGCGTCTGGGTGCCCAGGGCATCAAGATCATGTCGTCGGGTCGTCTGAACGGCATCGAAATCGCCCGTACCGAATGGTATCGCGAAGGCCGTGTGCCCCTGCACACCCTGCGCGCTGACATCGATTACGCGACGTCTGAAGCCAAGACCACCTACGGCATCATTGGTATCAAGGTGTGGGTGTACAAGGGTGACGTGAAGGCTGGCCAGGAAGTGGCCGCTCAGCCGGAACAAGCCGAACGCAAGCCGCGAAAGGGACCTCGAAATGCTGCAGCCAACTAGACTCAAGTACCGCAAACAGCAGAAAGGCCGTAACACCGGCGTTGCTACCCGCGGTAACAAGGTTAGCTTCGGCGAGTGGGGCCTGAAGGCCGTTGGCCGTGGTCGTCTGACCGCGCGTCAAATTGAAGCCGCTCGTCGCGCCATGACCCGTCACATCAAGCGTGGCGGTCGTGTGTGGATCCGCGTATTCCCGGATAAGCCTATCTCTTCCAAGCCCGCCGAAGTTCGGATGGGTAATGGTAAGGGTAGCCCGGAATACTACGTTGCCGAGATTCAGCCTGGTAAGGTGCTGTATGAGATGGACGGTGTGGACGAGACTCTCGCCCGCGAAGCCTTCCGTCTGGCCGCCGCCAAGCTGCCAATCGCGACGACTTTCGTAACCCGACATGTGGGGCAGTGAGATGAAAGCGACTGAATTGCGTAACAAATCGGTCGATGAGCTCAAGACCGAGCTCACCTCGCTCCTGAAGGCCCAGTTCGGCCTGCGCATGCAGCTGGCTACCCAGCAGCTTGCCAAGACCAGTGAACTGAAGCGCGTTCGCCGCGATATCGCGCGCGTTCGCACCATCCTGGCTCAGAAGGTGGCGTAAATGACCGAGACCAAACTGAAGCGTTCGCTGACCGGCCGTGTGGTCAGCAACAAGATGGACAAGACCGTGGTTGTGCTGGTTGAGCGTAAGGTTAAGCACCCGCTCTACGGCAAGATCATCCGTCTGTCGAAGAAGTACCATGCGCACGATGAAACCAACGCCTACGGCGAAGGTGACATGGTGACCATCGAGGAAACTCGTCCTCTGTCCAAGACCAAGTCCTGGATCGTGACCAGTCTCATCGAGAAGGCGCGTACTGCCTAATCAAGTGATCTGATCACTTTTTTAGCGTAAGTGCTTGTCAGGGCATTCTGCATATCGTAGAATGCCCTGCTGTTTATCCTTCGTCCGAAATGGTGTTCCATCATTTCGGTGTCGGAGTTTTATCCCTATCGGGGTCCAAAACTGGCCGTTGTGCCGTGGTTTGCTACGGCGCTGCCGGGTATGCCGGCGGAATTGACGGGTTAAGTTGGAGGTTTGTTTCCATGATTCAAATGCAATCCATGCTGGATGTTGCTGACAACACCGGTGCGCGCTCTGTTATGTGCATCAAGGTGCTGGGTGGCTCCAAGCGTCGTTACGCTTCGGTGGGCGACATCATCAAGGTGAGTATCAAGGACGCCGCACCGCGTGGCCGCGTGAAGAAGGGCGACGTTTATAACGCCGTCGTTGTTCGCACTGCCAAGGGTGTTCGTCGTGCCGATGGTCAGCTCATCAAGTTTGATGGCAATGCCGCCGTGCTCCTCAACAACAAGCTTGAGCCGATCGGCACCCGCATCTTCGGGCCGGTGACGCGTGAACTGCGCACCGAGCGCTTCATGAAGATCGTCTCGCTCGCGCCAGAAGTGCTGTAAGGGGTACGCGCATGAATAAGATTCGTAAAGGCGACGAAGTCGTCGTTATCACTGGCAAAGACAAGGGCAAGCGCGGCACCGTCCTGCGTGTTCTCGTCAATGACAAGGTTATCGTTGAAGGTATCAACGTCGTGAAGAAGCACCAGAAGCCGAACCCGGTTCGTGGTGTTGCTGGCGGCGTGGTGGACAAGACGATGCCGATCCAGGTTTCCAACGTAGCCATCTTCAATAAGGCGACCCAGAAGGCTGACCGCGTCGGCTTCAAGTTGCTCGACGACGGCAAAAAAGTTCGCGTGTTCAAGTCGAACGGCGAAGTGGTCGGGGGCTAAACATGGCACGCTTGCAAGATTTCTACAAAGAAACCGTCGTTCCGCAGCTTACTGAAAAGTTCGGCTATACGTCGATCATGGAAGTGCCGCGCATCGAGAAGATTACTGTCAACATGGGTGTTGGCGAAGCTGTGGCCGATAAGAAGGTCATGGAACACGCCGTTGGCGATCTGACCAAGATCACCGGCCAAAAGCCCGTCGTGACCCTGTCGAAGAAGTCGATTGCCGGCTTCAAGATTCGTGACAACTACCCGGTTGGCTGCAAGGTCACCCTGCGTCGCGATCGTATGTATGAATTCCTGGATCGTCTGGTGACCATCGCCCTGCCGCGCGTGCGCGACTTCCGCGGTGTATCGGGCAAGTCCTTTGATGGCCGTGGTAACTACAACATGGGCGTCAAGGAACAGATCATTTTCCCGGAAATCGAGTACGACAAGATCGACGCCCTGCGTGGTATGAACATCACGATTACCACCACCGCGAAGACCGACGAAGAAGCCCGTGCGCTGCTCGCCGCGTTCAAGTTCCCGTTTAAGAACTGAGGTTTGCCATGGCTAAACTCGCTTTGATCAACCGTCAAGAGAAGCGCGAAAAGCTGGTGGCGAAGTTTGCCGCCAAGCGCGAACAGCTGCTGGCAATCATCAACGACCAGAACCTGAGCGACGAAGAGCGCTTCGCCGCCCGCCTGAAACTCCAGGCCCTGCCGCGCAACGCCAACCCGACCCGTCTGCGTAACCGTTGTTCGGTTACCGGTCGTCCGCGTGGTGTGTTCCGCAAGTTCGGCCTCGGCCGTAACAAGCTCCGTGAGATCGCCATGCGTGGTGAGATCCCCGGTGTTGTCAAGGCCAGCTGGTAAGGAGATCACGAATGAGTATGCATGATCCCATCGCCGATATGCTGACCCGCATCCGTAACGCTCAGCGTGCGGACAAGCCGTCGGTAACGATGCCCTCCTCCAAGATCAAGGTAGCCATCGCTACCGTGCTGAAGGATGAAGGTTATATCGAAAACTTCGCCGTGACCGGCGATGAAAAGAAGCCCCAGCTCGATATCGAGTTGAAGTACTACGCCGGCCGTCCGGTTATCGAGCGCATCGACCGCGTTTCGAAGCCTGGTCTGCGTATCTACAAGGGCGTGAACGATATCCCCAAGGTCATGAACGGCCTCGGTATCGCCATTGTCTCCACCTCCATGGGTGTGATGACTGACCGCAAAGCACGCGCCCAGGGTATCGGTGGCGAGCTGCTCTGCTTCGTGGCGTAAGGAGTAGAACATGTCCCGCGTAGCTAAAAATCCAGTCGTTCTGCCTGCCGGCGTTGAAGTCAAGATGGCCGGTGGTGAGATTGTTGTTAAGGGCCCGCTCGGTACCGCATCGCGTCCTCTGGATAGCGCTGTCGAGATCGCTGTCGAAAACAACGCTCTGGTCTTCAAGGCAGTTGATGAAAGCAAGCACTCCCGCGCCATGTCCGGCACGATGCGTGCTCTGCTGAACAACATGGTAACCGGCGTCTCCAAGGGCTTTGAGCGCAAGCTCAACCTGGTGGGCGTGGGTTATCGTGCCCAGGCTCAAGGTGAAGTTCTCAATCTGACGCTGGGTTTCTCTCACCCTGTCGCGCACAAGATGCCGGCTGGTGTGAAGGTGGAAACCCCGACGCAGACCGAGATCCTCCTGAAGGGTGTCGACAAGCAACAGGTTGGTCAGGTTGCCGCCGAGATTCGCGCATACCGTGCTCCAGAGCCCTATAAGGGCAAGGGTGTACGTTATAGCGACGAAGTGGTGGTCCTGAAAGAAACCAAGAAGAAGTAATCGAGGCTGAAATCATGGACAAGAACGAAACTCGCTTGCGCAGGGCCCGCAAAACCCGTGCCCGCATTGCCGGCTTGAAAGTGGTGCGCCTTTCGGTTCATCGCACTAACAGCCATATCTACGCCCAGGTCATTGATGAGACCGGCGGTAAGGTGCTGGCCAGCGCGTCGACCCTGGAAGTGGATGTCCGTAAGGACATCGCTAACGGTGGCAACATCGCTGCTGCAGCTGCTGTTGGTAAGCGTATCGCCGAAAAGGCGAAGGCTGCCGGCGTAAGCGCCGTTGCCTTCGACCGCTCGGGCTTCCATTACCATGGCCGCGTCAAGGCTTTGGCCGACGCCGCTCGTGAAGCCGGCCTCGAATTCTAAGGAGTAATCATGGCGAAGTCAGAAATCGAAGATCGCGGCGACGGCCTGCGGGAGAAGATGATCAGCGTCAACCGCGTCACCAAGGTGGTGAAGGGTGGCCGGATCATGGGTTTCGCCGCACTGACCGTGGTCGGTGACGGTGATGGCCGTATTGGCATGGGCAAGGGCAAGTCGAAAGAAGTGCCCGTGGCTGTGCAAAAGGCAATGGAAGAAGCCCGCCGCAAGCTGGTGAAGATCAGCTTGAAGAACGGTACCGTTCAGCACGCAGTCGTTGGCAAGCACGGTGCTACCACCGTGTTCATGCAGCCTGCCGCTGAAGGCGCTGGTATCAAGGCCGGTGGTCCGATGCGCGCTGTGTTCGAGGTGATGGGCGTGACCAACATCTCGGCCAAGTGCCACGGTTCTACCAATCCTTACAACCTCGTGCGTGCCACCCTGGACGGTTTGTCCAAGCTGCGCAGCCCGGCTGAAGTTGCTGCCAAGCGCGGTAAGGCCATCGAGGACATCCTGGGGGCCGAGGCAAATGGCTAATTCCAAGATCAAGGTAACGCTCGTCAAGAGCCTGATTGGCCGTCTCGAAGCGCACAAGGCGTGCGCTCGTGGTCTGGGTCTGCGTCGCATTCGCCAAACGGTGGAAGTGATCGATACCCCGGAAAACCGCGGCATGATCAACAAGATCAGCTATCTGCTGAAAAGCGAGGGCTAAATGGAACTGAATACGATCAAGCCCGCTGATGGTGCCAAGCACGCTTCCAAACGTGTAGGCCGCGGCATAGGCTCTGGCCTGGGCAAGACTTGTGGCCGTGGTCACAAGGGTCAGAAGTCGCGTTCGGGTGGTTTCCACAAGGTAGGCTTCGAAGGCGGTCAAATGCCTTTGCAACGTCGCCTGCCTAAGCGTGGTTTCAAGTCGTTGACCAAGGGTCACACGGTTGAGCTGCGTCTGGACGACCTGAACAAGCTGCCGGTTGAAGAAGCTGACTTGCTGGTGTTGAAGCAGGCTGGCCTGGTACCGCAAGGTGCCAAGGCTGCCAAGCTGATCCTGGCTGGTAAGGTGGAGAAGGCTGTCAAGCTGCGTGGTGTGTCGGCAACTGCTGGCGCCCGTGCTGCTCTGGAAGCCGCCGGCGGCAGCATTGTCGAATAAAGCTTGAGATAGGGCGACTACGTGGCAAATCCTGCGATGGCCAGTACTGCAAGCAAGTATGCAGATCTGAAAAAACGAATCTTGTTCCTCATAGGTGCTTTGATCGTTTATCGCATCGGTGCGCATATCCCTATACCAGGTATTGATCCGATAGCCTTGGCCAAGCTCTTCGACATGTCGCAGAGCGGGGCTGGGCTGCTGAACATGTTCAACATGTTCTCGGGCGGTGCCTTGTCCAGGGCAACGGTGTTTACCATCGGCATCATGCCGTATATCTCCGCTTCTATCGTCGTTCAGCTGGGTTCGGAAGTCGTGCCCAAGCTGAAGGAATTGAAGAAGGAGGGTGAGGCAGGTCGTCGCAAGATCACGCAGTACACGCGTTATCTGACCGTGGTTATCGCTGTTGCACAAAGCTTCGGTGCGGCAAGTTGGGCGCTCAATTCTCAGTTGGTTGTACCTGGTGTCAGTGGTGCGGAGTTCTACTTCACTACCGTGCTGACCCTGGTGACCGGCACGATGTTTTTGATGTGGCTGGGTGAGCAGATCACCGAGCGTGGCCTGGGTAACGGTATCTCCATCCTGATCTTTGCGGGTATTGCCTCTGGCATACCGGCATCCATAGGTCAGACCCTGGAGCTGGCCAACCAAGGTGCGCTGCCTGTACTGCTGGTGTTAGCCCTGGGTGCCGGCGTGGTCTTGCTGACCGCTGCCGTGGTGTTTGTGGAACGTGGTCAGCGCAAGGTGCTGGTGAGCTATGCCAAGCGTCAGGTGGGCAACCGCGTGATGCAGGGTCAGAATACCCATCTGCCACTCAAGCTGAACATGGCTGGTGTCATACCGCCGATTTTTGCTTCGAGCATCATATTGTTCCCAGCTACCCTGATGTCCTGGGGTGGCGAGTCCAGCTTCTTCTCTTGGTTGAAGCCGGTCGGCTCCATGTTGCATCCTGGTCAGCCGCTGTATGTGATGCTTTATGCAGCTGCCATCATCTTCTTCTGCTACTTCTACACCGCCTTGGTCTTCAATCCCAAGGAAACGGCCGAGAACCTGAAGAAGAGCGGTGCGTACATTCCTGGCATACGCCCGGGTGAACAGACCGCAAAGTATATTGAGCGTGTGATTCTGCGTCTGACGCTGATCGGTGCGATCTACATCAGCATCATCTGCCTGATTCCGGAGTTCCTGCTCCTGCAGTGGAACCTGCCGTTCTATTTCGGCGGTACTTCACTGTTGATCGTGGTGGTGGTAACGATGGACTTCATGGCACAGGTCCAGTCGTATCTGCTGTCTCACCAGTACGAGAGTTTGCTGAAGAAGGCGAACTTCAAGGCTGGCTGATACGAACCTGTGACTAACGATAGATAACCCGAACGAGTCATGTCGAAGGAAGACGTTATTCAGATGCAAGGGGAGGTTCTGGAGAACCTTCCCAACGCGACTTTTCGCGTGAAACTGGAAAATGGTCATGTGGTACTGGGCCATATCTCCGGCAAGATGCGGATGCACTATATCCGTATTCTGCCTGGCGATAAGGTGACCGTGGAGCTGACGCCCTACGATCTATCCCGTGCCCGCATAGTCTTCCGCTCGAAGTGACGCGGTTTTTCATTGAAAGGATAGAGCGATGCGAGTTCAAGCTTCGGTCAAGAAAATATGCCGTAACTGCAAAGTCATACGCCGCAACCGCGTTGTGCGTGTGATCTGCACGGATCCGCGGCACAAACAACGTCAAGGTTAAGCCGCGTCAGTTGCCGTCGGCTGGCGTTTGGTGCTAGAATCCGCAACTTTTTACATCTGGGGTAACGAGAATGGCCCGTATTGCTGGGGTAAACATACCCAATCATCAGCATACCGTCATTGGCCTGCAAGCCATTTACGGGATCGGACAGACTCGCGCTAAGGCCATCTGTGCCATCGCTTCAGTACCTGCTGATCGCAAGATCAAGGACCTGACCGATGCAGAGATGGACAAGCTGCGCGAGGAAGTCGGCAAGTTCACGGTTGAGGGTGACCTCCGTCGTGAGATTACGATGAACATCAAGCGTCTGATGGACCTCGGTTGTTACCGTGGTCTGCGCCATCGCAAGGGCTTGCCCGCGCGTGGTCAGCGCACCCGCACGAACGCGCGTACCCGCAAGGGCCCGCGTAAGTCGATCGCAGGGAAGAAGTAAGCACTTAAGGAATAGCAATGGCTAAAGCAAACACAGTGCGTGTACGGAAGAAAGTCAAAAAGGTCGTGTCGGAAGGCATCGTGCACGTGCACGCTTCCTTCAACAACACGATCGTGACCATCACTGATCGCCAAGGAAATGCTCTCTCCTGGGCTACCTCGGGCGGTGCTGGTTTCAAGGGCTCTCGGAAAAGTACACCATTCGCCGCCCAGGTGGCAGCGGAGCATGCTGGTAAAGTTGCCCAGGAATATGGCGTCAAGAACCTCGAAGTCCGCATCAAGGGACCCGGCCCAGGCCGTGACTCCGCTGTGCGTGCGTTGAATGCGCTGGGTTTCAAGATCACCAGCATTTCCGACGTTACCCCCGTACCGCACAACGGCTGTCGTCCGCCGAAAAAGCGTCGTATCTAATTCCGGAGACCCGAGATGGCACGTTATATCGGACCGAAATGTAAACTTTCGCGCCGCGAAGGCACAGATCTGTTCCTGAAGAGCGCACGTCGCGCTCTGGACAGCAAGTGCAAGCTGGATAGTAAGCCTGGTCAACACGGTGCTAAGCAGCCCCGTCTGTCAGGTTTTGGTGTGCAACTGCGTGAGAAGCAAAAGATCCGCCGTATCTACGGCGTTCTTGAGCGTCAGTTCCGCCGTTATTTTGAAGAAGCTTCCCGCCGTAAGGGCTCGACTGGTGAAAACCTGTTGAAGATCCTGGAAGCGCGTCTCGACAACGTTGTGTACCGCATGGGCTTCGGCTCGACCCGCTCGGAAGCTCGTCAGCTGGTCAGCCACAAGTCGATCACCGTGAATGGTGTGGTGGTGAATATCGCCTCCTACCAGGTCAAGGCTGGCGATGTGGTGTCTGTTCGCGACAAGTCGAAGAAGCAGGTTCGTATTCAGGAAGCGCTCGCGCTGGCTGAGCAGATCGGTTTCCCCGGCTGGGTTAGTGTCGATGGCAAGAAGATGGAAGGCGTTTACAAGAGCGCCCCAGAACGCAGCGACCTGTCCAGCGACATCAACGAGCAGCTCGTCGTCGAGTTCTACTCGAAGTAATCGAACCGTAAATACGGATCGTCGCTCGTTTCGATAAAGGGATTGATTGTTTATGCAAAGCAACGCGAATGACTTGCTGAAACCGCGCATCATCGATGTGCAGGCATCGTCGTCTACCCAGGCGCGTGTCGTGATGGAGCCGTTTGAGCGTGGCTACGGCCATACGCTCGGCAATGCGTTGCGCCGTATCCTGCTGTCGTCGATGCCCGGCTATGCGCCGACCGAAGTTAAGATCGAAGGCGTGTTGCATGAGTACTCGGCACTTGACGGTGTTCAGGAGGATGTCGTTGATATCCTCTTGAACCTCAAGGGTGTGGTGCTCAAGCTGCACGGCCGTGGTGAAGCCCTGCTGACCCTGAAGAAGGATGGCGAAGGCGTTGTTAAGGCCAGCGATATCGAAGTCCCTCACGACGTCGAGATCGTCAACCCTGATCACGTGATTGCCAACCTCTCTGCTGGCGGCAAGCTCGCCATGGAGATCAAGGTTGAGAAGGGCCGCGGCTACCAGCCGGCTGTCGTGCGTCTGGATAAGGAAGAGGGCCGTAACATCGGTTCCATCCTGCTGGATGCGTCGTTCAGCCCGATACGTCGCGTCAGCTACGCGGTTGAGAGCGCTCGTGTTGAGCAGCGTACCGACCTCGACAAGCTGGTGATGGAGATCGAAACGAACGGTGCCATCGATCCGGAAGAAGCGGTTCGTTTTGCCGCCCGCGTCCTGGTCGAGCAGCTGGCCGTGTTCGCTGACCTGAAGAGCACTGAAGTCGAACCTGAGGCGCCTCGTGCGCCGCAGGTCGACCCGATCCTGCTCCGCCCGGTTGACGATCTGGAATTGACCGTGCGTTCGGCGAACTGCCTGAAGGCTGAAAACATCTATTACATCGGTGACCTGATCCAGCGTACCGAAACCGAACTGCTGAAGACCCCGAACCTGGGTCGCAAATCCTTGAATGAAATCAAGGAAGTGCTGGCCTCCAAGGGTCTGACGCTCGGCATGAAGCTGGAAAACTGGCCGCCGGTCGGCCTGGAAAAGCCGTAATCCAGGCTGGAAAGACAAGGGATAAACACCATGCGTCATCGTCAAAGTAACCGCAAACTGAATCGCACGACGAGCCATCGTCTGGCGATGCTGCGCAACCTGGCCAACGCACTGCTGAAGCACGAAGTCATCAAGACGACGCTGCCTAAGGCAAAGGAACTGCGTCGCGTGGCTGAGCCGCTGATCACTTTGGGCAAGCAGGAGCGCACCGTCGCCAACCTGCGTCTGGCCTTCGACCGCACCCGCGATCGTGAGCTGACCCTGAAGCTGTTCGACGTGCTGGGCCCACGCTACAAGAACCGTAACGGCGGCTACCTGCGCATTCTGAAGTACGGTTTCCGTCAGGGCGACAATGCTCCTATGGCATTGGTCGAACTGCTGGACCGTCCGGAAGTTGCTGAAGTCGTGGAAGCTGCCTAAACCGCAGTGTTCCAATGGAAAAGCCAACCTTAGGGTTGGCTTTTTTACGTTTGGCGTGCCGCATTTGATGTCGTGGCGGCGTTAGCTTGGGTGCGCGGCGATCTGTATGGGTGGTGGTGGCTGGGCTGGATCATCGCCAAACCAGTCCCAGCTCTTCTGGGCTTTGCGGCTGGCTTCGTGGCACAGGTGCTGCGCCTTGTCGTAACCCATGCCGGCCAGGTCGGCGACAGCCTGGTAGTCGTCAGGAAGAGCCTCGTCGTTCCAGCCATTGGCACTATGGCGGGCATAGGCGACGGCGGTGGTGACGGTACGCACCCTGGGGTGTTCAGCGTGGCCTTCGTCCATCAGCATCTTCAATATCGGGGGCAGGTGCCAGGCTTCTATCAACGCCAGCTGCAACTCGATAAATGGGAAGCCCAGCACGGTCTTTTGCGCCTGTTGGCTACGCAGGCGCTTATCCAGCTGTTGCATGGCGCGTATCCGTAGCAGCAGCTTGGGGGCGAAGCAGCCCACCAGTACTTCGGCGATATCACGCAGCAAGGCGGCGGTGCCCACTTCGCCGCCGTCAATGTCGTGCCGGTGGCTGGCCCAGAGCTCGGCGCTGATGGCAGCGTGGAAGGCCCTTTGGAGTACCCGCAGGACCTGCTTCAGGCCTTGAGGGTGCCCCTGCAGCATGTGCTCAACCGTGTCGGACTCGACAAAGGCGCGTAGCAGGGGGTCGACGCCCACCATGAGGATCACCCGTTCCACCGTGGTGACATCGGTCAGTTGCTGGGCGGAGCGGTGCCGCTGCAGATAGCGCAGTATCTTGAGTGCCAGCAGGGCGTCGTGGTGTGCGACGGCGGCCAGATCCAGCACCGTAGCGTCCTCGCCTTTCTCCACCAGCTTGACCAGCTCGGCCTTGCTGCGGGCGAGTATGGGGAAGGTGCTGGCTTCGAAGAAGCGTGTCCAGGCATCAATGCTGGCTAAGGGGTGCTCTATCATCTGTCCTCCTCGCATGAGTCTAGTGCTCGCTGCCTGCGATAGCCAGCCCAGCACGTAAGCTGCCGATATCACTATAATCGTCGGCTTACCCTTATCGAGCTCACCATGGCCAGCTATGCAATAGGCGACCTGCAGGGTTGTTATCAGGAGTTTCTGGATTTGCTGGCCGCCATGGCGTTTCAGCCGGGTAGTGACCGGTTGTTCCTGGTGGGCGATCTGGTCAATCGTGGGCCGGACTCACTGGCGGTGTTGCGCTGGGTGTACCAGCACCGGGACAGCGTCGATATCGTACTCGGCAACCATGATCTGCACCTGCTGGCGGTGCAGGCGGGGCTGGCGAAGCAGAAGGGTAGGGATACCCTGGGCGAGGTGCTGGCGGCGGCTGATGCGCCCTTGTTGTTGGATTGGCTGCGGTGTCAGCCGCTGGTGCGGCGATACGGTGGGTATTTGTTTGTCCATGCGGGCTTGCTGCCCGAGTGGACAGCACAACAGGCTGTGACTTTGTCGGCGGAGGTTGAGGCGATGCTGGCCTCGCCGGCTTATAAGGAATTCCTGGGGCAGATGTATGGCAATCAACCCAGTCGGTGGGATGAGTGCTTGGTCGGCATGGACAGGCTGCGACTGGTGGTGAATGTCTGCACCCGCATGCGTCTGCTGACGGACGCAGGCGCCTTGGATCTGGATTTCAAGGGGGAGCTGGACGATGCGCCAGGCCACCTGCATGCCTGGTTTGATTCGCCTGATCGGCAGCAGCAGGATGTCTGTATTGTTAGCGGCCATTGGTCGGCCTTGGGCTTGATGCTGCGGCCGGATGTCATCGCGCTGGATACCGGCTGTGTCTGGGGCGGCAGCCTGGCTGGTGTGCGGTTGGAGGATAGGCAGGTGTTTCAGGTGCCGTCACGCCAACCCCGCTCTAGCGACTGGGGGTGATGTTGTTCCCATTGGCGGGTTGCACGGGCTCGGATGTGGTGATGACCAGCTCGATATCGCTACGCACCCGCTCGGCGATGCGTTGCTGTGCCAGCTGCGCCAGCTCTCGCCGACCATATTCCTGGGCGGCCAGGATGGGCAGGTAATCGAGCGTGACACGCATGCGCGGTTCCGCCAGCAATAGGCCCATGGACTCGATCAGGCTCATTTCCCCCACATAGGCGGCGGCAGTGCTGCGCAGGCCATGCTGATCGTAGTAGCGCAGGGCAATGGGCTGCAGGCGGGCACCCGCTTCTATGGCGGGCTGCAGCAGTGAAGCATTGAAGCTGGCGACATCCAGGCCATGGGTGGTACTGCCTTCGGGGAAGACCGCGATGCAATCGCCGCTGCTGAGCGCATGGGCTATCTGACGATTGACCCGCACGGTGTCATGGCGGCGTTCGCGGGCCACGAACAGGGTGCCGGTTCGATGGCATAGCCAGCCTATCAGGGGCCAGCGGCGTACTTCGGATTTGGCCACGAAGCGGGATGGGCAGACCGCGTTCATGACGAAGATATCCAGCCAGGACACGTGGTTGGCTACCAGCACTGTATTGGTGGGCACCAGCTCAGGGTGATCGCCGCGGGCTTCCACCTCTATGTCCAGTATCTGGCACAGGCGCCGAGACCAGCGCGCGATGGCGCGCGCCCGGCTGGCGGCGTCCCTGCGCTTGAACAGCAGGGCAACCTCGGTCAGGCCAAGCAGCAGATGCAGGAAGAGGCGGGCGGAACGCCACGCGCGTAGTAGTCGCGGTGTTTTCATGGTGACAAGCCGCGAGTGTAATGTCGCGAGCAGCGGCTTGTCAGCAAACCGTGCGCTGATACTGGGCAGCACCCCGCTCATTCGGTGGCGATGAAGTGGCGGGCGTAACGGTTATTCATCCGGCTCATGGGCAGCAGGATCAGCAGATCGGCGGTGTTGAAGTCCGGGTCCCATGCCGGCAGGCCGCAGATATAGGCCCCCACACGCATATAGCCCTTGATCAGCGGCGGGATCTCGGCCGGCACGGCATCATCGAGTGCATCCAGGGGCAGCGGGCAGCGTGGATGGGCGCGCCACTCCACCGGTGACATGGATTTCTTGCTCAGCTCCCGATAGATGCTGGCGGCGGCATGCCCGCCGTCCGCCATGCTGATGCTGGCGCAGCCGACCAGGTATTCATAGCCGTGGCGGCTCATGTAGTCGGCCAGGCCCGCCCAGAGCAGGGTGATGGTGGCGCCGGTGCGGTAGTCAGGATGTACGCAGGAGCGGCCCACTTCAACCATGCTGCTGCGTATGTGCTGGAAGCGGGTCAGGTCGAACTCGGTTTCGGAATAGTAGCTGCCTAGTGCCTTGGCTTGGTGGGGGGGTAGGATGCGATAGGTGCCGACGACTTCGTTGCTGGCTTCGTCCCGTACCAGCAGGTGTTCGCACCAGGGGTCGAACAGGTCTACGTCCAGGCCGCTATGGCGGCTGTTGAGCCGCGCGCCCATTTCTTCGCCAAACACCTTGTAGCGCAAGGCCTGCGCTGCACGTACATCGCTGTCGCTGCTGGCCAGGCTGACGCTGAGCTTGGGCCGGGCCGGGGTGGTGGGGTGCAGTTCGATATGCAGCATGGCGCTGGGGCTCCAGGTCTGTTCGTGGTCTCAGGAACAAACTTAGAGTGCTGCCATGACGGTCAGGTGACCGTGGAATGAAGGATTTCTTACCGGTGTAACCTCGGCCGCTGCCGGCAATGGCCGGAACGCCGGGTGACAAAATCGTGAATAGGCTCTTAGGTGCGGTTGTCGCTACCGTCGTCGGCTAGCGGATCTACCGGGCTGCCTGCAACACGGTACTGCTCGGCAGCCCATAGGCCCAGGTCTATCTGCTTGCAGCGTTCGCTGCAAAAAGGACGCCAGGGATTCTCGGTGGACCATGGACTGAGCTTGCCGCAACACGGGCAGGGGACTTGACGTTGGGACATGGATCAGAGGTTGCAGAAGGCCAGGACGAAGTCGATATCGTGATCGCACTGCCTGGGGCGGTCGGAGCCGGCTGCAGGCGTGACGAAACGCACATTGATGGCGTATTTGTTGGCTGAGAGTTCGGGAACGTAGGGGACATCGGAGGCCAGTGTTACCTTGAGCAGCTGCACCAGCTTGCCGCCCGACATCTGCTGGAAGGCACCATTGCGGGCCACCAGGGGTACCACCTTGGCGCTGTTGCGCAATATCCGCAGCACGATGTCTATGCCGTCCTTGATGGGCAGCATGGGGCCTAGCCAGCCCCCCAGTTCGTGACGCCGCTCTTCTACCGGCTTTTGTTGCCAGTAGTGGTAGGAGGGCAGGTCGAACTCGCAAACGCCACCGGGGATGCCGGAGCGCTGCTTGATGGCCATCAGCCACTCATTCTCGCGCAGGTGCTGGGCGAACTTGCCGGTGGGTTCCAGCAGGCGGCCATGGGTATGCTCGATATCGGCCAGTACCATATCCAGCGCCTCTTCGGAAATCTGCGGATTGTCGCGCAGTCCTTCCAGTGTCTGGCGTTGGCGGTCCAGCTCCTGCAGCAGATCGGATTTCAGATCGGCGCGGCCGGCCACTTCCATGATTTCGAACAGGCACAGCAGGGAGGCGTGATGCTCCAGGGGGTGATCGCGACCGGCAAAGAAGGCGGCACGGTCGTACAAATCCTCCAGCCGCAGCAAGGTGCGGATACGTTCGTTGACGGGGAATTCGTAGCTGATCACGTTGGGCGTGGAGTGGTTAGGCCTGTATTAGCGCTCGATTGTGCAAGATTCGCCCCATTTTTACAAACGATTAAGCTGAATCGGGTTCCGATTCAGGTGCTTGCAGATACTTCTTATGTAAAACCTTAACTTTATCCGCGAGTTGCGCGAGGTCGCCGTCGTTGGTGATCACATCATCGGCCCGTGCCAAACGTTCGCTGCGGCTCATCTGGCCGGCCATGATGGCCCTGACATCGGCTTCGCTGAGTTGGCTGCGGCGCATCACGCGCGAGATCTGCAGGGCCTCGGGAACATCGACCACCAGGGCACGCGTGATGGTACTGGCATAGGCACCCGTCTCGAACAGCAGGGGGACGGCCAGCAGGCAATAGGGCGTGGTGGTGGGCAGGCCGGCCAGATCGGCTAGTGCGGTCTGGCGTATCAGTGGGTGGAAGGCGGCCTCCAGCCTGGCCTTGGCCTGGGGATTGCTGAAGATGGCCTGCCTTAGCATGGGGCGGTCGATGGCACCGTCTGGTGTTAGGTAATCCGATCCGAACAGCTGTGCTACGCAGGCGGCACCTGGCTGCCCGGGCTGGCTCAGGCGATGGGCGATCTCGTCGGTATCGACCAAGGGCACGCCCAGCGCCTGGAAAGCCTGGGCCACGGCGGATTTGCCGGACCCTATGCCACCGGTCAGGCCTATCACGCGCAAGAGAGGGGCTCCGGCGGGCGAGGCATCAGTAACTGCCCCAGATCAGTCTTTGCAGCTGCGGCCCCCAAAACAGGGTGGCGAGGCCGGCTATGGCCAGGTAGGGACCGAAAGGCAGGGGCTTGCCCCAGCCGCGCCGCGCCAGCAGGGTCAGGCTGATGCCTATGATGGCACCGGCTACCGACGACATGAGGATGATGACAGGCAGGCACTGCCAGCCCATCCAGGCGCCCAGGGCCGCCAGCAGCTTGAAGTCGCCATAGCCCATGCCGTCCTTGCTGGTGACCAGCTTGAAGGCCCAGTAGACCAGCCAGAGCAGCAGATAGCCGGCCATGGCACCGACGACGGCATCCTGCAGGGGAACGAAGATGCCGTTCAGGTTGAACAGCAGGCCCAGCCAGAGCAGGGGCAGGGTCAGGCTATCGGGCAACAGATAGGTGTCGGCATCGATGCAGAACAGGGCTACCAGGAACCACACTAGCAAGATGGCGCCCACCGCCAGCAGGGAGGGGCCAAAGTGCCAGGCCATTGCGGCAGTGAGCAGGCCGGTCGTCAGCTCCACCAGCGGATAGCGCGGGCTGATGGCTGTCTGGCAGTGCCGGCAGCGGCCGCGCAACCATAGCCAGGAGAGCACAGGGATATTGTCGCGGGCGGTGATAAGGGCGCCACAGCCTGGGCAGGCTGAGCGAGGTACCGCCAGGTTGTAGCGTGGCCTGGCGGGCTCTTCGGCGTCTTCGGGCAGGTCGATGACCGCGCATTCGTGACGGAATTCGCTCTCCATCATCTTGGGCAGGCGATGGATCACCACGTTCAGAAAGCTGCCTACGATCAGGCCCAGGCATAGCGAGAAAACAATGAAGAACGCCGGCTCAATGCCAGCGAGGTTGAGTAGCGTCATCGCATCAGCCGCCGACGGCGGCACCCATCTTGAAGATGGGCAGGTACATGGCGATGATGATGCCGCCGATGATGGGGCCCAGTACCATCATGATCATGGGTTCCATCAGGCTGGTCAGCGCATCGACGGCCTCGTCCACTTCCTGCTCGAAGAAGTCGGCGATCTTGCCCAGCATGGCGTCCAGTGCACCGGATTCTTCGCCAATGGCAACCATCTGCATCACCATGGGGGGGAAGACTTCGCTGTTCTGCATGGCGACAGTCAGGCTGGTGCCGGTGCTGACCTCGGTCTGGATGCGTTTGGTGGCGTCGGCGAAGATGATATTACCGGCGGCCCCGCCGACCGAGTCCAGTGCTTCGACTAGTGGCACGCCGGCAGCGAACATAGTGGACATGGTGCGTGTCCAGCGGGCGATGGTGGCTTTGCGCATAACTTCACCCAGCACTGGAATACGCAGCGACAGCTTGTCTATTGCATGCTGAAACTTCTTGGAGCGCTTTTTGAGCTGGATGATGCCGTAGATGCCGCCACCTATGCTGCCAAAGATAGCCCACCAATATCCTAGGAATATCTCTGAGATTGTAATCACCAACTGGGTTGGACCAGGCAGTTCAGCACCAAAGCCTGAGAACAAGTCCTTGAAGGCTGGAATCACGAAAATCATGATCACCGAAATAACGATAAAGGCGGCAACGACGATAGAGATAGGGTAGAACAGAGCGGACTTGATCTTGCCTTTGATGGCGAGGATTTTTTCCTTGTACGTGGCTAGCCTGTCCAGCAGATTATCAAGAATACCAGCCTGTTCGCCCGCTTGTATCAGATTGCAGAACAACTGATCGAAGTAAAGTGGGTGCTTGCGGAACGCTTGAGTGAGGCTGGCGCCGGTTTCCACGTCATTCTTGATCTCGGTCAGCAAGCGGGTCACGCTGGGATTGCTATGTCCCTTGGCGACGATATCGAAAGCCTGCAGCAACGGTACGCCGGACTTCATCATGACCGCCATCTGGCGGGTGAAGAAGGTGATGTCCTTCTCGGTGATGCGCTTGCCCATGGATCGCGATTGCTTCTTGATCTTGAGCACGGTAACGCCCTGGCGGCGCAGACTGGCACGTACCACGGCATCGCCGCCGGCGCGCATTTCACCCTTGATGGTTTTACCCGTCTTGTCCTTGCCTTCCCAGGAAAAGGTTTGTTCCTTGACCTGGTTTTTCTTATCGACCGCCATGCGGTTACTCCTTGGCTTAACAGCCTTATTCGTTGGTGACGGCTTCTACTTCGGTCAGCGAGGTCATGCCTTGCTTGACCTTGAGCAAGCCGGATTGGCGCAAGTCGCGAATGCCTTCGCGCTTGGCCTGGTCTGCGATGTCTATAGAGTTACCCTGGCGCATGATGATGCGCTGCATTTCTTCGGAGATGGGCATGACTTGATAAATGCCCACCCGTCCCTTGTAGCCCGTGCCCTTGCAGATATCGCAGCCGACAGGCCCGTAGGGCTGCCAGCTGCCATCCAGCTCGTCCTCGGTGTAGCCGGCGCGCAACAAAACGTCGTGTGGTATGTCCACCGGCTTCTTGCAGGCCGAGCACAGGCGCCGTGCCAGCCGCTGGCCGGTGATCAGGATGACTGACGAGGCGATGTTGAACGGGGCGATGCCCATGTTCAGCATGCGCGACAGGGTGGCGGGCGCGTCGTTGGTGTGCAGGGTGGAGAACACCATGTGGCCGGTCTGGGCGGCCTTAATCGAGATGTCGGCGGTCTCCAGGTCACGGATTTCACCCACCATGATGATGTCGGGATCCTGCCGCAGGAAGGACTTGAGTGCCGCCGCGAAGGTCAGGCCGGCCTTGTCGTTGACGTTGACCTGGTTGATGCCGGGCAGGTTGATTTCGGCCGGGTCTTCGGCAGTCGAAATATTGATGCCGGGTTCGTTCAGGATATTCAGGCAGGTATAGAGCGACACCGTCTTGCCGGAGCCGGTGGGGCCGGTTACCAATACCATGCCGTAGGGGCGGTGGACGGCGTCCAGCAGGGCGGCTTTCTGATCTGGCTCGTAACCGAGCGCGTCGATACCCAGGGTGGCGGAGCTGGGGTCGAGAATCCGCATACAGATTTTCTCGCCGAACAGCGTGGGTAGGGTGGAGACCCGGAAATCGATGGCGCGTGTCTTGGAGAGCACCAGCTTCATCCGACCATCCTGCGGGATGCGCTTTTCCGAGATGTCGAGCTTGGAGATCACCTTGATGCGGGAGGAGATTTTCTCCTTGATGGCCAGCGGTGGCTGGGCCACTTCGCGCAGCACGCCGTCGATGCGGTAGCGCACGCGGTAGAACTTCTCGTAGGGCTCGAAGTGGATATCGGAGGCGCCGCTATTGATGGCATCCAGCAGCAGCTTCTGGATGTATTTCACCACCGGGGCGTCATCGACTTCGTTGCTGCCGGTGTCGGCCTCTACCTGGGTCTCCTCGGGCACGTTGAGGTCCAGGTCATCCTGGTCGTTCACCATGTCCTTGAGGTTGGCGCCACTGGCCTCGACCAGCTTGTCGATCAGCTGTCCCAGCTTGGGGTCTTCGACAATGATGGGTTCGATGACGGCACCGCTCTGGAACTTGGCATCTTCCAGTGCCTGCAGATAGGTTGGGTCGGAGATGGCCACGAACAGCTTGGTGCCGCGCTTGTACAGCGGGGCAATGCGGCGGGTCTGCATCAGTTTGCGGTCCAGCGCGCCGGGCGGGATATAGGCCGGGTCGAGCTGGGCCAGGTCCAGCATGGGATAACCGAAGGTCTGCGCGGCGAACTCGGCCACCTGCAGGCCGCTGAGTTTCTTGCTGGCAACCAGGGCTTGCACAAAGCTGGTCTGGCTGGCCTGTGCCTGTGCCTGGATGGCATCCGCATCGGCTTCCTGCAAGCGGCCTTGCTGAACCAGCGCGCGGGCGATGCCAGAGAGGGTGGATGGGGATTGCGCCATAGGTAATGCGTCCTTGCGGAAGGTGACGCGAACTGCGCCGTATTTAGAAGGCTGGCATAAATAATGCCTTTGTCAAGTTCGTATGTAAAGCCGAAAACCCTTGCGCCGTCTGGCTTTGGCGGGATTTTTGACGGCGTGGGCATGTATTTCGCCTTGCGTAACACATGGGCGGGCCTGGTCTGTTGCGCTGTGACTCAATGCTGCAATAGGGCGTCCATTACGAACCGACTACCAATATAGGCCAACAGCAGCAGGGTGAAGCCGGTCAGCGTCCAGTTCACGGCAATGCGGCCGCGCCAGCCGCGCGTCTGCCTGCCCCAGAGCAGGGCGGCGAATACCAGCCAGGCGGCCAGCGAGAACAGGGTTTTGTGATTGAAGGTGACGGCTTTGTGGAACAGGGCCTCGGAGAAGACCGTGCCGGTGACCAGGGTGGCGGTCAGCAGCACAAAGCCCAGCGCCAGGGTGGAGAACAGCAGTCGCTCAAGTGCCAGCAAGGGGGGGAGCTGGCTCAGCAGGCCACGGCCTGGGTGGTGAAGCTGGCGATCGGCCAGCCGCATCAGGATGGCCAGCCCCGCCGCCACGGCGAAAAACCCATAGGCCAGCATGGCAATGGCGAAATGAGCCTGCATCAGGGGGGCGGACAGCCAGGGTGTCGGGTGGCCGGCAGGCATCAGCAGGCTGGCGCCCAGGCTGACAGTGGCCACCGGCAGCAAGATGACTTGCAGGCCTTCCAGCTTGATCAGGAAGGCTGCTGTCCAGTAGATCAGTACCGCTATCCAGGTGAGCATGCCCAGGGCTTCGCGTGCGCCGAAGTGGGGTGCAAGGCTGATCAAGGGAGTGAAGGCCAGGGGGGCGTGCAGCAGCAGCAGCAGCCCCAGTAGGCTGTGCTCCAGCTTGAGCCGGGTGGCTGGCAAGTCTTGGAATGGCGGTCGGCGCGATGCCCACAGCCAGCCGGCCAGTGCAAGGTAGCCTAGCCATACCAGCAGGGGGAGCAGGGTGAGGTACTGAGTCATGGGGCGTGTTGGCAAGTCGGGTTGCGGCAAGTCAGGTAAACTGCCGGGTTTAAACAGCCTTTGGGAATCTGTTTACGCGCTTGCCGGCATCGGTAGCGCACTGCGGCAGCTACCCCATGCGGCTGCGGATGCCGTGTTTGCAGCCCTGCTGCTGGCGGGCAAGATAGCGGTAAACAGTTTCCGAACCAGTCTTCGGCCTCGTGTCGAGAGGCTGCTCAAGTCTAACAGAGCACCGCTGGGTGCCGATTGAGAATTGCTCCCATGTTTGACAACCTGCAAAGCCGTCTTTCCACTGTCGTCAAAACCCTGCGCGGTCACGCCCGGTTGACGGAGGACAATATCTCGGACGCCATGCGCGAGGTGCGCATGGCCCTGCTGGAGGCTGATGTCGCCTTGCCTGTGGTGAAAACCTTTGTGGCCCAGGTGAAGGAACGCGCCTTGGGGCAGGAGGTGATGGGCAGCCTGACGCCGGGCCAGGCAGTGATCGGGGTGGTACACGATGAGCTGAAGAAGCTGATGGGCGACCACAACGACAGTCTCAATCTGGCTGCGGTACCGCCGGCCATCGTGCTGATGGCGGGTTTGCAGGGGGCGGGCAAGACCACGACCACCGGCAAGCTGGCCAAGCGCCTGAAGGAAGATTCCAAGAAGAAGGTGCTGGTGGTCTCGGCTGACGTGTATCGGCCTGCCGCCATCGAGCAGCTCAAGCTGTTGGCAGGCCAGGTGGGGGTGGAGTGGTTTCCTTCCGACCCCAAGCAGGCGCCGGCCGATATTGCCCGTGCTGCGCTGGATCATGCCAAGCGGCATTTCTTTGATGTCCTGATTGTGGATACTGCGGGCCGCCTAGCGATAGACGAGGCCATGATGGCCGAGATCAAGCAGCTGCATGCGCTGCTGAACCCGATAGAGACGCTGTTCGTGGTGGATGCCATGCAGGGTCAGGATGCGGTGAATACGGCGCGGGCCTTTGGTGAGGCCTTGCCGCTGACCGGTGTGGTGCTGACCAAGCTCGATGGTGACGCCCGCGGTGGTGCGGCGCTGTCGGTGCGGCATGTGACCGGCAAGCCGATCAAGTTCATTGGTGTGGGTGAGAAGGTGGGCGGGCTGGAACCCTTCCACCCCGAGCGTATGGCTTCGCGCATCCTGGGCATGGGCGATGTGCTCAGCCTGATCGAGCAGGTGCAGCAGACGGTCGATGTGGAAGAGGCTGAGAAGCTGGCCAAGAAGATGAAGTCCGGCAAGGGGTTTGACCTTGAGGACTTCCTGGCGCAGATACAGCAGATGAAGAAAATGGGCGGCATGTCCGGCCTGCTCGACAAATTGCCGGGCATGGGCCAGATGAGCCAGGCCATGCAGGGCCCCGAGGCTGAAAAAGCCATGCGCCGGGTGGAGGGCATTATTCGCTCGATGACGCCGCTGGAGCGGCGCAAGCCCGAGTTGCTCAAGGCCAGCCGCAAGCGCCGTATCGCTGCGGGCGCCGGGGTCAGCGTGCAGGAGGTCAATCGCCTGCTCAAGCAGTTCGAGGACATGCAGAAGATGATGAAGCAGTTCTCGGGCAAGAATATGTTCAAGCTGATGAAGGGCATGAAGGGCATGCTCCCTGGCATGTAAACGCCTGCTCAAAGCTTGCCGGTTTGTCGTTGTGCAACGTGGGTGTGCTGGTAGCGCGCCCCGTCTGGCGGCCACCTGTGTGGTTTGCCGATACGGTCTAATTACTTGAGTTGCAAGATCTTCTTGCTGCTTTGTGCTGGGTGGTTGTAGAATGCCCGGCTTTCTCCGCCTAACCAGAATTTTAGGAACAACATAATGGTTGTGATTCGTCTTGCCCGTGGTGGCGCCAAGGATCGTCCGTTCTTCAACGTGGTCGTGGCCGACAAGCGCTGCCGCCGCGACGGTCGCTTTATTGAACGCATCGGCTTCTACAACCCCCAAGCCAAGGATGGCGAAGAGGGTCTGCGCATTGCTGCTGACCGCCTGAGCCACTGGATTGGCAACGGTGCCCAGCTGGCTGACAGCGTCAAGAAGCTGGTCAAGCGTCTGCCGGCCTAAGTGCCGAAGGACGTGAGCGCCGACATGAAGCCGGCGGACCAAAAGCCCATCGCAGCATCACCGGCCGGTGTACCGGCTGATCTGGTGTCGATGGGTTTTGTCGCAGGTGCGTTTGGTATACGCGGCTGGGTGAAGGTGGTTTCCGACACCGAGTACGCCGATAGCCTGTTTGATTACGATGTTTGGTGGCTGGGCCGTAATGGCAACTGGCGCGCCTATCGTGTCGAAGAGGGTAATCGCCAGCCCAAGAATCTGTCTGCCAAGCTGGAAGGCGTGACGGATCGTGATGTCGCCCATGGTTTCAAGGGGATGACTGTTGCGATTCCTCGCTCAGCCATGCCGCCGGCAGATGAGGGTGAATACTACTGGGCCGATCTGATCGGCCTGGCCGTTGTCAACCTGCAGGGCGAAAGCCTGGGCAAGGTAGACAACCTGCTCAGCACCGGCGCCAATGACGTGCTGGTGGTGAAGGATGGCCAGGTTGAACGCCTGATTCCGTTCGTGGGCCCGGTCATCGACAGCGTTGACCAGCTTGCCGGCGTGATCAAGGTCGATTGGGGCCTGGATTACTGACGTGCGCTTTGATGTCGTCACGATTTTTCCTGCCATGTTCGAGGCGATTGCCCAGCATGGCGTGACGCAGCGGGCGCACGAGCAAGCCTTGTTTGGCCTGCAGTGCTGGAACCCACGCGACTACAGCACGGGCAATTACCGGCGGGTGGATGATCGCCCCTATGGTGGCGGCCCCGGCATGGTGATGTTGCCAGAGCCGCTGGAGGCCGCCATTGAGGATGCCAGGGCGGCGCAGGCTGCTGCCGGTGCTGCGCGTAGTAGAGTGGTTTATATGTCGCCGCAGGGTGCGCCGCTGACGCATGAGTCGGTGATGCGACTGCTGCAGGAGCCCGGCCTGATCATTCTGGCCGGTCGCTACGAAGGCATAGACGAGCGTGTGATTGCGCGCCAGGTGGATGAGGAAATCTCCATCGGCGACTATGTGCTGTCGGGCGGCGAATTGCCGGCCATGGTGCTGATCGATGCGCTGGTCAGGCAGTTGCCCGGGGTGCTGAATGATGCGGCCTCGGCGCAGGAAGACAGTTTTGTGGACGGGTTGCTGGATTGCCCCCATTACACCCGTCCAGAAGAATATCGCGGTATGGCGGTTCCGGAAGTCCTGCTTTCGGGCAACCATGCAGCGATCAGGCGTTGGCGGCTTAAGCAGTCGCTGGGGCGGACGTGGTTGCGTCGGCCCGAGTTGCTGCAGGATCGCCAACTGACAAAAGAGGAAGCTCGTCTTCTCCGTGAGTTCCAGTCCGAACAGGATCAGGATGCACGTAAAGAGGATGCCTGAGCGCACCGAGAGGTGGCTGGCAGCCTGAGAAGGAACAAGCTTCACACTGGAGTATTGAACGATGAATCTCATCGCCAAGCTGGAACAAGAAGAAATCGCCCGTCTGGGCAAGACCCTCCCCGAATTCGCCCCCGGTGACACCGTCATCGTGCAAGTGAAGGTGAAGGAAGGTAACCGCGAGCGTCTGCAGGCTTACGAAGGCGTTGTTATCGCCAAGCGTAACCGCGGCCTGAACAGCTCCTTCATCGTCCGCAAGATTTCGTCGGGTGAAGGCGTTGAGCGTACTTTCCAGACCTACTCGCCGCTGGTTGCTTCGGTTGAAGTGAAGCGTCGTGGTGATGTGCGTCGCGCCAAGCTGTACTACCTGCGCGACCGCTCGGGCAAGTCCGCACGTATCAAGGAAAAGCTGCCGGCCCGCAAGGTCGCTGCTGTTGCCGCCGCTTAAGCGACGGACACTGCTGCTGCTTGAAAAACGGTCGTCGCAAGACGGCCGTTTTTTTATGGTGCGCCCGGCAGGGCGCACATGTGCGGGGCATTCATCCCCACAGGGCAAGGTTGAGCGGCACGGTCAGCATGGCGCCCAGCGTGGTGGCGGTAATGGTGGCAGCGACCAACTGGCCGTCGCTGCCCAGGCGCACCGCCAGGATATAGGCGGTGGTGGCAGAGGGCAGGCAGGCCAATACCAGTGCTGCCTGGTAGTACACGCCGGTTACCCCCAGCAGGCGGCAGCTGGCAACGGCCAGCAAGGGCAACAGCAGCAGCTTGACCACCGACCACCAGGCAACTAGCCAGGGCGCGCCGCGCCAGGCAGCTAGGCGCAGGGCGCCGCCTACGGTCATGAGACCCAATGGCAAGGCCGCACCTGCCAGCAGGCCCAGGCCGTGGTGCAGCCAGGTGGGCAACGACCATTCATTGAGGTTCCAGCACAGCCCCAGGGCGATGGCGAGGATCAGCGGGTTACTCAGCAGCTCGCGCCAGATGCGCTGGCCCTGGCCCTGGGTCAGTTGCAGTATGGCCACGAGGTTGACCAGTGGAATCAGCAGGCCGACCAGCACGGCGAAGGCGGCAATGCCTTGCTGGCCGTGCAGGCCGCCGATGATGGCCAGGCCCACATAGGTATTGAAGCGGTAGGCGCATTGTGTGCCGCTGTTCAGTGCGGCGGGTGTGGCCTGCATCAGCCAGCGGGCGGCATAGCCCAGCAACAGGCCGCCCAGGGTAAACAGCAAGCCGGCCAGCAGCATGGGGCCGCTTTGTACCATGTCCAGTGGCGCGCGTGACACTGCATTGAAGAGCAGCGGCGGAAACAGTACGTAGTAGATAAACTGTTCCATGCCCTGCCAGAAACCATCGTCGCGAAAGCTGCTGCGCCTGAGCGCATAGCCCAGCAGTATCAGCAGGAAGTCAGGTAGCAGCAGGGTGATCATGGGCTGGGATTATCGGCCTGTTCGAGCGAAATGCAGTATGAGGTGGTGACTTTATGTCCGCCATGACGGATCGGGACAGAATAGACGGTTTTATCGATGCCGCCTGGCTGGCGGAGGGCTGGAGCAGCCATACCGCGGATAGCTACCGGCGCGATCTGACCCAGTGGGCCGATTGGCTGGCGCAATTGAGTAGCGACAGCCTGAGCGCGGGCCCAGAGCAGATACGGGATTACCTGGCCTTGCTGGCCGCGCGCTACACCGAGACGGCGGCGTTGAGCGAGGTGGACAAGCGCCGGTTGCCGGCCTTGATGCGAGGCAAGAATGGGGCATCCCGTGGTCGCTTGTTGTCGGCTTTGCGTCGCTACTACCGGCATTTGCTGGAGGAGGAGACGATAGCCCAGGATCCCACCAGCGAGTTGGATGGCCCAAGGCTGGTGCGGCCCTTGCCCAAGACGCTGTCCGAGGTGGAGGTGGAGGCGCTGATGCGTGCACCCGCGCTGGATACGCCGCTGGGCCTGCGTGACGCGGCCATGCTGGAGCTGATGTATGCGGCAGGCCTTCGGGTGTCGGAGTTGGTGGTCTTGCCGCTGGCGGCCATGAACCTGGCCGAGGGTTCGGTGCGGATAGAGCATGGCAAGGGCGACAAGACGCGCTTGGTGCCCATGGGCCAGCCGGCGCAGCAGGCGTTCCGGCGCTATCTGGCCGAAGGACGGCCGCAGTTGTTGGACGGCCGTGCCCACCCGATTGCCTTTGTGAATGCCCATGGCCAGCCGCTGACCCGGCAGGGCTTCTGGTATATCGTCAAGCAGTACGCACTGCGGGTGGGCATCGCGGCCCAGCGACTGAGCCCGCATGTGCTGCGGCACGCCTTTGCCACCCACCTGGTCAACCACGGTGCGGACTTGCGGGTGGTGCAGCTGCTGCTGGGGCATGCGGACATTACCACCACCCAGATCTACACCCATGTGGCCAAGGCCAGGCTGGCAACCCTGCATGCGGCGCATCACCCGCGTGGCCGTCGCGGTGGGGCATGACCGTGGCTCGCCAGGCGAGCCACACCGTGAGGGGAGATGGCGGTATTACTTCTTCAGGCACTCGCTCATGAACTTCTTGCGCTCGTCGCCTTTCTTGCCTTCGGCCTCCTTGTTACAGGCCTTCATCTTCTCCTGCTGCGGATTGGCAGGCTTGGCCTTGAGGCATTCGCTCATGAATTTCTTGCGCTCGTCGCCCTTTTTGCCTTCGGCATCCTTGTTGCACTGAACCATCTTGCTCTGTTGCTTGGTGGGTTCCTTGGCCGTGGCGGGGGCGTCGGCAGCGTGGGCGAGGCTCAGGCACAGCAGGGCGGGAGCGATAAGGGCCAGCAGTTTCATGGTGAACTCCAATAGGGGAAATGGCAAAGCCAAGGCAGTGTAGAAGAGCTGTCAGCCAGCAGCAAATGCCGCTGTGATAAAATGCCGGCCTTCTTCTGATTCGTTTTCGAGGATTTTTATCATGGCCGGCCATTCCAAGTGGGCGAATATTCAACACCGCAAGGGTCGTCAGGACGCCAAGCGCGGCCAGCTGTTCACGCGGCTGATCAAGGAAATCACGGTTGCTGCCAAGATGGGCGACCCCGACCCTGCCACCAACCCGCGCCTGCGACTGGCGGTGGACAAGGCCCTGGGTGCCAATATGCCCAAGGACAATATCCAGCGCGCCATTGATCGCGGTGCCGGCAACCTGGAGGGCGTGGACTATCTGGAAACACGCTACGAGGGCTATGGCATAGGTGGTGCTGCCGTCATGGTGGATTGCCTGACCGATAACAAGACCCGTACCGTGGCCGATGTGCGCCATGCTTTCAGCAAGTACGGCGGCAATATGGGCACTGATGGTTGCGTGTCGTTCCAGTTCAAGCACTGTGGCTACCTGATCTTTGCCCCTGGCACCAATGAGGATGCCTTGATGGAGGCGGCGCTGGAGGCTGGTGCTGACGATGTGGTGAGCAATGACGATGGTTCCATCGAGGTGATCACCCCTCCCTATGACTTCGTCACCATCAAGGAAACGCTGGAGGCCGCTGGTTTCAAGGCTGAAATGGGCGAAGCCACCATGAAGCCGCAGGCCGAGACACCGCTGGCCGGCGACGATGCCGTGAAGATGCAGAAGCTGCTGGATGCGCTGGAAAGCCTGGACGATGTCCAGGAGGTCTACACCACCGCCCTGATGGACGAGTAACAGACCAGTAGACGGGCAGTCTGCGGGCGGGCTGGTAAAGCCGCCGCGATGGATGCTGTACTGCCCGACCGAGGGCCGGTTATCCGGCCCTTACGCATTTGAGCTGTGGCTTGCCTAAGATAGAGCAGGCACAGAGGCTTGTTGAGGAACGGATTGCCGCCATGTATCACACGCCAAATTATCGAAATCGTGGTAACAGCCGCTGGCGGGATCGCCTGCGCGGCTTGCTGGGCATGCGTGTCAGCCGGCAATTGCCTGACCCCGGCCCCCGACCCCATATTGGCGACTACATTGCCTATCGTGACCTGGTCATGAAGATAGGTGAGCCGGTGGCTGATGAGCTGTGGGATTGGCTGGTGTTCAACCGCTGGCGCCAGGTCCACCCGCAACGGGATCGCCGGCGCTATCGCCGCCTGCCCAGCGAGACTTTCCGCTTGCTGGCCCGCTGCGCGCCTACCCAGCGGGATGCCTTTGTGGCCCAGATGCTACGCCAGCACAAGCCAGCCATGACGCGCATGGGGCCGTTGAAATAAGCGGACGGCACTGGAGATCGGGGCCGCAGGCTGCTAAAAAGCAAGCTGTCTGATCGCCCGGCCACGCCATGACCTCCGCACACCTTTTACGCCTGCTGCGCCATTTCTCCTGGTGGCACTGGCTGGCCATCAGCTTGCTGCTGGTGTTGCTGGACTACACCGTATTGCACACCAGCCGCATCATCGACCAGCGCGCCGGCGATGTGCTGCTGCGCGAGCATGCCAAGCGGCGCCCGGTTTCGACCGGCGTGGTGGTGGTCGATATCGACCAGCGCTCGCTCGAGCGGATGAACGAGGCGGCCGGCAGTTGGCCCTGGCCACGTTCGGTGCACGGCGAGTTGACCGACTATCTGGCACGCCAGGGTGCTCGCGCCATCGTGTTTGATATCCATTTCAACGAGATGGATTTTTACCGTCCCGAGCATGATCAGGCCTTTGCCGAGACGGTAGCGGCCCACAACAACGTTTATCTGGCCATGGCGCTGCAGGACAGTGGCAGTGGCGGGCCCCTGGCCAGCATGATTCCACCCGCTGTCGGTGTGGCGGCATTGCCTGGTGCCAATCCGCAAACCCGTATCCCCGTCTTGCTGCCCCTGGTGATGCTGCAGCACAAGCAGCCGGAGGCCATGCGCGGCGGGCTGATCAATTTTGTGGAGGACAGCGACCTGGTGGGCCGCCACTACCTGCTCTACAAGGACTACCAGGGGTGGCGCTTCCCCTCCATGCCCGCCCGGCTGGCGCGCGACCTGGCCTGGCCGCTGCCGCAGCAGGGTGACCGTATCCTGCTCAACTGGCGCAGTGGCTGGCAACATGTATCCTATGCCGATCTGTATGAAGACGCCCAGCGCGAGCAACCCCGCCGTCCTGTGATGGAGTTCAAGGACAAGATCGTGGTGGTCGGTGCGGCGGCGCCGGGCCTGATGGATCTGCGCCTTACCCCCTTGGCCAGCACCTATCCTGGTGTCGATATCCTGGCCACCAGCATAGACAACCTGCGTGCAGGCGATTGGCTGGGCGAGAAGCCCAGGCCGCTGGTGCTGCCCTTTGTCGCGTTGTTGCTGGGCACCATCGCCTGGCTGTTTGCCTGTGGCTATGCACCTACCCGCATCCTGTATGGCCTGCTGGGGGTGAATGTACTGGTGGTGGCGATAGCCTGGTGGCAGTTGGGACGCGGGTTGTTCCTGCCCCTGTTTGCGCCGCTGGCCTGGGGCTGGGGCTATTTCTGGCTGTGTGCCCTGCTGGCCTATCTGAAGGAGCGGCAGCAGCGCGAGCGGGCCATGGGCATGTTCCAGCGTTTTCTGGACCCGCGCGTGGTCAGCGATCTGGTGGCCAATGGTGAGATCAATACCGAGGTGAACGCCGAAAGCCGCCAGGTGACGGTGCTGTTCTCGGACATACGCGGTTTTACCACGCTGTCGGAAACCCGCTCGCCCGAAGCCATTGTCTCCCTGCTCAACCGCTATTTCTCCACCCAGGTGGAAATCATCTTCCGCCATGGCGGCACCCTGGACAAGTTCATCGGCGATGCCATCATGGCCTTCTGGGGCGCCCCGGTGAATGACCCTGACCACGCCAGGCACGCGATCGCGGCCGCCATCGAGATGGCCGAGGCGCTGGTGCGCTTCAAGGCCGAGCTGACCGAGCTGGGGCATGATTTCGACATTGGCATCGGCCTCAATAGTGGGCCTGCGGTTGTCGGCTTTATCGGCTCCCGCGATAGACTGGACTACACTGCAATAGGCGACACGGTGAACCTGGCCAGCCGCATAGAAGGGCAGACCAAGGGGGTGGCGCGGGTGCTGGTGGCAGAGTCGACCATGCTGCTGGCGCAGGCGGATTTCAGCTACCGTGATTGCGGCTTGCACCATGTAAAAGGCAGGGAACAGGAAGTCAGGTTGTTTGAGCCCGGGCGTCTGGGCACGAGCGGAAACGGGAGTTGAAGCAATGAAAATAGCGATAACTGTCTTGCTGTTGGCGGCCGGCCTGGCGCAGGCGGCAGAGATGGGCACGGTGTTACGGGCAGCAGAACTGAAACAAAAGCCTTTTGCGGATGCAGCCAAGGTCAGCGATGTGACGGCCAAGGCGGCAGTAGAGATCGTGCAGCGGCAGGGTGCCTGGATACAGATCAAGGCCGACGGTCAGGTCGGCTGGGTGAAGATGTTGAACGTGCGCACCGGCAACAGCCAGGCCAAGCCCGGTAGCGGCGGTGGTGGGCTGGGCTCGCTGGTATCGGTGTTCCAGACCGGGAGTTCGTCCAAGACCCAGACCACGGGCGTCAAAGGCATCAGCAAGGATGGGCTGAAGGAGGCACAGCCTGATATGGAGCAGTTGGCCAAGCTCAACGGCATGCAGGTCACGGCAGAGGATGCCAAGCGGTTTGCCCGCGCCGGCAAGCTGGAAGACGTGAAGGTTGACTACCTGCCCAAATCGGCTGACGGCAAATGACAGGGAATAAGGAGCTCAGCATGCGCAAACTGATATTGCCCCTGTTGTTGGCCTTTGCCGCCCCGGCCCAGGCCTGGGATGTGGGCAAGCTGATCAAGGGGCTGGAGACCGCCAAGAAGGTAGTGGATGCCAATCGCGACATTACTGAAGCCGAAGAGGTGCAGATGGGCGGCGAGCTGGCTGCCACCCTGCTGGGTGCCGCGCCGCTGGTGGATGACGCCGAGATGCAGCGCTATGTGAACCGGGTGGGAGTGTGGTTGGCTCAGCACAGCGAGCGCCCGGGCCTGCCCTGGAAGTTCGGGGTGATAGACCATCCCCATGTGAATGCCTTCGCCACGCCAGGCGGGCATATCCTGGTCACCCGCGGGCTGCTGCAGCGCCTGCGCAGCGAGGCCGAGCTGGCGGGGGTGCTGGCCCATGAAATCGCCCACGTGCTGAAGAAGCACCAGCTCAGCGCCATCCAGAAAAGCCTGGGGACAGCGGCCTTGTCCGACATTGCCGCCCAGTATGCCGATAACACCGGTAAGCGTAGCGCAGCCAATACCGCCAAACTGATCGGCGGTGGCAAGGAGCTGTACCTGAAGGGGTTGGACAAGGAAGACGAGTTCGAGGCCGACCGCATGGGGGTGGTGATTGCAGCGCGTGCCGGCTACAACCCCTATGGTTTGGTCGGGGTGTTGCAGACCCTGTCGGAATCGGCCAGCGATCCCGGCCTGGGTTTTCTGCTGGAAACCCACCCCATGCCCAATGACCGGTTGGACCGGCTGGATGCGGCCATGGGCGAGCGCATGGAGGAGTTGAGCAAGAACGTGGACAACCTGCCGCGCTTTAGCAAGCTCAGGCGCTAGGCGAGGCTTAACGATAAGCGGCGTACCGGCTTGGCCGGTGCGCCGTTTTTCGTGCCGGGTGAGGCATAAAAAGTGGCGCGGTGGCATGGCCCACAGGGGGATGCAACACGCGCCAGAGAGGAGTGAACCTTGATGGAAGATGGGCCGGGACCTGCTACGCCGCCTTGCCGGCCGCCGCAATGGCGGTGTTTTGTCTCACCCTGGGGTGGAGCAGGGTAGGCCGCAAGACAGCGACGGCCTGCCCCTTGCCAGGTTTTAATACTTCATGCGTAGGCCGACGTAGTACTGGCGGCCATTCTTGTAGAACGATTGTGGCTGCTTGGCACCGGTCTTGTCGTAGACATAGGTCTTCAGCAGTGGGTTGTTGATGTCCTTGGCATCGAAGCTCAGTGCCAGGTTGTCGTTGATGGTGTAGCCGAGCGAAGCGACCCAGGTCCCGACGGCATCCTGATAGACCGCGCTGCGACGATCGATACCGTTCAGGAAGGCGGAGCGGTAGTTGTAGGCGACGCGAGCGCTCAGCTTGCCCACTTCGTAGAAGCCGCCCAGGTTGAGGGAGTGCTCAGAGGTGCCGACGAGGTCGCAAGCGTGCCGGTCACCGGCTTTTTCCTTGGCCTCGCAGGCCACGCTGGTTTCCTTACCATCCGCATAGGTGTAGTTGGTGTTGAAGCCAAAACCACCACCAATAGGCATTTCCAGCGAAAGCTCGAGGCCCTTGACATCACCTGTGGTGTTGATCGGGGTATTCATCAGATAGGTGCTGAATATGTCCTTGCCCTGCTTCTGGCTTTCGACACCGTTGCGGAATACGGCATTGTAAGTACCGAACGAGACATAGGATGACAGGTCCATCGAGTAGAAGGCCGCTGACAGCATGGCGTTCTTGCCGAAGTACCATTCCACCCCTGCGTCAAAATTGGTCGAGCGGATAGGCTTGAGGTAGGGGTTGCCGCCGCTGCCGCTAAGTGAGGTATCATTCAGGCTCAGGCCGGCCAGGCGGCCAAAGTCGGGGCGGGCCATGACCTTGGCCAAGGCAATCCGGGCGACCAGATCGTTGCCGATGTCGAGCTTGAGGTTGGCGCTGGGCAGGACGTCGGTGTAGTCCGACGATACTACGCTGGCCGCGTAACGGGTGTTACCTGGCCCCTGGAAGCTGCCGTTGGCATCCAGAACGTAGGACTTGATCTCTTCCTTGGTGCGGGCAAAACGGATACCCACATTACCGCTCAGGCCTTCGTCGGTTTGGATGTCAGCCATGATGTAGGCCGAACTGGTGGGCTCGCTGATGGTGTAGGAGCTGGCCCAGTCCTGCCGGTCGGCGCGCTTGTACTTGTCGCCCCAGGCAATCAGCTGGTCAAAGGGGATGGCCCAGGAACCGCCAAGCACACCACCACCCAGGCCGGCGCCGAAGTCACTGGGATAGCTACCGGTAACGGCCCCCAGGCTGCTGCGTGGCACGCCTGCAGGATCGGTAATGCTGCCGGTCTGCTCCAGGCTGCGCTCATGCTTGGCGAAATGCAGGCCAAACTTGAGGCTGGGAACGATACCTTCGCTGAAGGTATAGCGGCCATCAACCTGGCCGTAGTCCTCGGAATCCTTGGTCAGTACCTTGCCGCCCCATGTGTCGATATTGCCTGCCGTGGGGAAGTTTGCCACGCCAGGTATGGTGACCGTGGCCGCGCCGTTCATGCCATTGAGCTTGTAGCTGCCACCTACGTAAGGGCCGCCAATTTCAGCGATGGTATCGCGCGGCGTGCCGCCCTCACCGCGTGTGGTGCCAAGCTGGCCGGTCAGCGTGAAGCGGTCGTTGATATTGAAGCGACCATCCAGGTTGAGGAAGTCGGATTTGGCGTAAGCGCCCTTGCGGCCAATCGCGTCCTGTATCCAGGAGCCACCGCAGGCGCCATTGAGGTGGGCAGGGCAGGTGGCGGGGAAGGCGATAGCAGTGACGGTGCTGCCTTCTATGGTGTAGCTGGAGGGGACGACACCATTGGTGAGTGGCGATACGGCCCAGAACATCTGGTTGCGGTTGTAGTTCGAGGCATTGAGCTTGGAGCTGAAGCCGGACAGTTCCAGGTTGATGCCTTCGGCCGGGCGGGCCTGTAGGGTGATCAAGCCGCCTTTGCGCACGCGCTCCTGCTCAAACCAGGCCGAGCCGGTCAGCAGGCTGATGTTCTTGCCACGCAGCTCGGGTGCTGCTGCCAGTACATCGTTGTTCTTGCCCCAGAGATTTTCCAGGGTGTCCCACCACAGGAATTCCTGGCCGTCGCGGCGCAGATGGCGCTTCTCGTTGAAGCCTTGCACCATGATGCCGAAAGTATTGGCGCTGTTCTTCCAGTTGAAGGAGGCGCTGAGCTGGGGGTCCCATTTGTCGGCCAGTTCCGAGTAGACGGCCTGGATATTGGCGGTGGCGGAGAACGGGGTCTTGGCGTCCAGCGGGTGGCGGGTCTGGATGTCTACTGAGCCGGCGACACCGCCTTCGGTGACGTCGGCACGGGCGCTCTTGCGTACTTCAATGCGCTCTACCAGTTCGGATGGGAGCAGGGAGTAACTGACGCTGCGGCCTGCACCGGTCTGGTTCAGGATGAACCAGTCACCGGTACCGACGCCGTGGCCGTTGATGGTGGTGGCGGTCAGGCTGGGGGGGGTGCCACGCAGGCTGATACGATCGTTTTCACCAAAGCCGCCCTCGGTGCCGCCGGCCGTGATGGTATTCACACCGGGAACGCGCTGGAGCGAGTCGGCGACGTTTTTGTCTGGCATCTTGCCGATATCTTCAGCGGTCACGACTTCCACGACCGAGGCGGCGTTACGCTTGGCAACCAGTGAGCGCTGCTTGGAGGCCCGGATGCCAGTGACCTTTACTTCCTCCGCCTTCACCTCCGGCTGGGCGGCCGGTGCATCGGCCGCGTAGGCGGGTGCTGCTGCGCCCAGCATGGCAATGGCTACTGCCAAGGCGACGGGCGTTGGTTTGTACTGCATGGCGAAACCCCTTTCGTTAAACATGCCACTCTCCTGTAATTGGATAAGTACCGCTCTGATGCTGAACAACGATCCCGGCCTCGCCCTACCCGGCGAAGGCGGGGTATACGGGTGCTACGGATAGGGTTGGCCACTGCCCGGCAGGGCCAGGCCGGCCGCATCGAACAGGTGGCAGGCAGCCAGCTCGGGCTTGAGCCAGACGCGCTCGCCTCGGTGTGGTGCGGTTTCCTTGCTGGGCAGGGAGAAGGCGATCTGGGTGTCCATGCCGTCGGCGCGGGCGTAGATGATCTGCTCTCCACCCAGGTGCTCCACCAGATCGACGCTGGCGGGGATGGCGTTGTCCTCGGCCTGGCCTTGCCAGGCAATGTGCTCTGGCCGCACGCCCAGGATGATGGGGCTACCGGACAGCAGGCGGTACTGTTGTGGCAGAGTAATACTGGTATTACCAGCTAGAACAATATCGCTACCACTGTTGCTACCACTGCGCAGCTGGGCCGGCAGGAAATTCATCTTGGGCGAGCCAAGGAAGCCGGCGACAAACTGGTTGGCTGGCTGCTGGTACAGCTCCAACGGGGTGCCGACCTGCTCGATGCGGCCACCATTGAAGACGGCGATGCGGTCACCCAGAGTCATGGCCTCAACCTGATCGTGGGTGACGTAGATCATGGTGGTGGCCAGATCCTTGTGCAGCTTGGCCAATTCGATGCGCATCTGCACCCGCAGGGAGGCATCCAGGTTGGACAGCGGCTCGTCGAACAGGAAAACGTCGGGCTTGCGTACGATGGCGCGGCCTATGGCAACGCGCTGGCGCTGGCCGCCCGAAAGCGCTTTGGGCTTGCGCTCAAGCAAATGGGTGATCTGTAGCACCTGTGCGGCGCGCTCGACGGCTTCGTTGATCTCGGCCTTGGGCTTCTTGGCCAGCTTGAGGCCAAAGCCCATGTTCTCGCGCACGGTCATGTGCGGGTACAGGGCGTAGCTCTGGAACACCATGGCAACCCCGCGCTTGGCAGCGGGAACATCGTTGACCCGGCGCTGGCCTATGGACAGATCGCCGCCGCTGATGTCCTCCAGCCCGGCTATCATCCGCAAGGTGGTGGTCTTGCCACAGCCGCTGGGGCCGACGAAGACCATGAACTCGCCATCGCGGATATCGAGATCGATGCCGTGGATGACGGTAGGGCCGTCCTCGTAGGTCTTCTGCAGGTTTTTCAGTTTCAGTTCGGCCATGGACCGGTTCCTTGTTGTTGGCCAGCGGTATTGTCGTGTTGACACCGCTTCAATACCAATTTAATACAAGACCGATTCAATACCACTGTAACAACACTGTCAACGCCTTTATGGTGCTTGTCTGCAAGTGTTGCGTTTGTGCGGCAGGCACTGGACGCTTGTACCAATCCCCGTGCAAACCTGGTGGCGGACAGCAGAAGGCCCGCCTGCAACACCCCATTAAAAAAGGGGGGCAGGCGGGCCTCAGGTGGTCGGGCGGAGTGCTTGTGTTTGCGCTGTATCAGGCGTCCAGCGGGGCGGGCAACTGGCCAGTGGCGTTCAGTTCGCCCTTGAGCCAGGCCACCACGGCATTCAGCGCCGGGTCGGCAAAGCCATAGCTGACCAAGGCTGCGCAGGGCAGGTCGGCTGCGGCATAGGGGTTCCATAGCGCCAGGTGCAGCTGCGGGCGCCAGCTGCTGCGCTCGGCGACGCCATAACGCTCGCGCGTGGTGGAGGCCACGATGGTGTAGACGCCATCCTGGGGTAGGCTCTCCCACTGCAGCTCGCTGCGGCGCTGGTAGCTCACTACGTCCAGCTCATACAGGGGGGCCAGCTTGGCGATCAGCACGCTGGCGGCCAGGCCGGGCTCGGACACGCCGTCGGAGGGTGCGTCGGCCTGCAATACCAGCCTGACCCGACTGCCCAGCGGCGGCCTTTGTGCCTCGCCTACCAGGGTCAGGGCGCGCGCCCAGGCGCCAGCAAACAGGGCGCGGTCGGCGGCTTCCTGCTCGGCACTATAGGGACGGACTTCGGCAGGATAGCGGCGGGCCATGGCGGTGACACGCGCATCCGCCTCGGCCAGTCTTGCTGCAGGCAGCGTGCCGGCTGCGACGGCCGCCAGCAAGGCCTGCTTGGCCTCGGTCATTTCATCGCCGAACTGCAGAACCAGCGACAGGTCGGCGCCTGCCGCGACGGCCATGACCGTGCCTTGGGCCTGACCCCAGCGCTCGCGTATGGCCTTCATGTTCATGCCATCGGTAATGGTGACGCCCTGGTAGCCCCACTCGTCGCGTAGCAGGGTTTGCAAGATGGCGGGCGAGAGTGTGGCGGGGCGCTCATTGTCGAAGGCAGGGAAGACAATATGGGCACTCATCAGGCCAGGGGTCTGATGGATGAGGGCATGAAACGGCGACAATTCATATTGCTCAATGGCGTTGCGTGACTTGTCGACGATGGGCAGGGCCAGGTGTGAATCGGTATGGGTGTCGCCATGGCCGGGGAAATGCTTGACGCAGGTAGCCACGCCTTCGCTGAGGTGGCCGGCCATCCAGGCGCCGGCCAGGCGGGCAGCTTGCTCCGGATCAGCGCCAAAGCTGCGCTCGCCGATGACGGGATTGCGCGGGTTGTTGTTCAGGTCCAGTACCGGCGCGTAGTTCCAGTTGATGCCCAGCGATGCCAGGCCGCGAGCGATGGCGGCGCCGACCTGGTAGGCCAGGGTGTCGGAGCCTATCGCGCCCAGGGCCATGGCGCTGGGGGCCGCCGGCATAAACAGGGTGCGCATGACTGCACCGCCCTCCTGGTCTATGCCTATCAGGGCATCCTGGCCGATGACGGCCTTGAGGTCGGCCACCAGTTTGCGGGTTTTTTCGGCGCTGCTGACATTGCGGCGGAACAGGCAGATGGCACGGGCATCAAGCTGCCGCAGGAAATCGGCATCGGCTGCGGTGAGTTCATCGCCGGGTACATCGACCATCAGGGCGCGGCCGGCAAGCTGGTTCAGGTTCTGGGTCATTTCACGGCACCATCAAAGCCACGCAGGAAATAGCGTTGGGTAAACAGGAAGACGATCAGGATGGGGATCACGGTCAGTACGGCGCCGGCGGCAACCACGCGGGTCTTGAAGCTGAATGAGCCCGACAGGTACTGCACGCCTACGCTGAGCGGAAAGTTCTCCGGGCTGGTCATGACCACCGAGGGCCAGATGTATTGGTTCCAGGCGGTTACCAGCGTCAGGATGGCCAGCGCACCCAGGGCGGGCTTGGCTAACGGCAGCATGATCTTCCAGAAGATTTCCCACTCGTTGGCGCCATCTACCCGGGCTGCGTCGATCAGATCCTGCGGCACGGCCTCGAAGGCCTGCTTCATCAGGAAGATGCCGACCGCGCCTGCCAGATTGGGTAGGACCACGCCGGTCACGCTGTCGGTCAGCTGTAGCTTGGAGACTGTGATGAAGTTGACCAGGAAGTTGATCTCGGCCGGTAGGATCATGGTGGCGATAATGGCGCCGAACACCAGCTTGCGCCCGGGAAACTGCATCCGTGCCAGGGGGTAGGCGGCCAGGCTGCAGATCACCAGGGTGCCGACCACGGTAGCGCCAGAGATCAGCAGTGAGTTCTTGTAGAAGGCCAGCAGATCGATGGTGTCGAACACCTCGATAAAGTTGACCAAGCTGGGGTCCTGCGGCCACAACGGCGGTGGAAAGCTGTAGACGTCACCCGTAGTGGAGAGGGCCGTGACCAGGGTCCACCAGAATGGATAGACGGTGATGATGGCCAGCACAGACAGCAGCAGGTAGTGGGGCAGGCGGCGGACGATGCGACGCAGGCGGGCGCTGTGCAGGCCGCGCTGCAGCATGGTGGCGGACGAGGGGGCGATTGCCGGCATGGTTTGGGCTTGGCTCATGGGTTCTTGGGCTGCAGGTAGCGGAAGTTGAGCCAGGCCAGCAGCATGCAGACGACCGACATGACCAGGCTGGCGGCCAGCGCACGACCGAAGTTGAGCGACTTGATACCGAATTCATAGGCGTAGTAGAGCGCCGTGTAGGTGGACTGGAATGGCCCGCCCTGAGTCATGATCTGTACTTCCTCGAAGGCTTTGACGGCGGCCAGCATGGACATGATGGAGCAGAGCAGGATGGTGGGCAGCAGCAGGGGCACGGTGATGCGCCAGAACTTCTGCCAGGCATTGGCGCCGTCCAGCGTGGCGGCTTCGTAAACATCGGCCGAGATGGCCTGCAGGCCGGCCAGGTAGAGCACCATATACCAGCCCAGGCCGCGCCAGATGGTGACGAACATGACGGCAAACAGGGCGATGCGGTCGTCAGTGAGAAAGCCGATGGGCTCGTTGATCAGGTGTAGCCAGCGCAGGATGGCATTGAGGGCGCCATCGTCGTTGTACATGAAGTTCCAGATGATGCCGATGACCGACACAGTGGTGACCACCGGCAGGTAATAGGCGGCGCGGAAGAACTTGATACCCGGCAGGTTGTTGTTGACCAAGACCGCCAGCAGGATAGCCAGTACCTGGATGACGGGCACCACGATGAGGTAGAGGGCGGAATTCTTCAGCGAGCCGATGAACAGTTCGTCGTCGAACAGCTCGCGGAAATTATCCAGCCCTACCCATACCGGGGCGTCGATCAGATTGTATTGGGTGAAGGCGATATAGGAGCCGAAACCGACGGGCCAGAAGGCAAAGGCCAGGAGCAGGATAATGGCCGGGGCCAGGAACAGATAGGCCGTCAGGGTGGCTTTGCGGGAGTGGGCCACGATAGATGTCTCCATGCCGGTGTACGGCAGCTGCGTGTCAGGGCGATGCCGGTCTATGCCCGGATCAGCCAGGTCGCCTTGCCCGGTATGGGCGTGCGGCACCCGCTACATCGGCCCCAGGGCGGGCGTAGCGGGTCAAGGCCTTGTATCGGTATCAGGACTTGCCGAGTTTCTTGTTCCAGAACGCGACGGCTTCATCCAGCGCCTGCTTGGTGTCCTTGCGGCCGGTGACGGCTTGCTCGACTGCGGCGGACAGGCGGGTGGACAGCAGCTCGGCATCCTTGACGCCGCCCAGGTAGATGGTGCGGGTCTGTTCCAGGTTCTTGGCGGCAGCCACCACGGCTTTTTCCACCGCGCCGGCGTTGGCCGGGTAGGTCTGGAAGTGGGCATCCTGCGCGGCCCGCTTGGAGGTAGGCAGGGTGCCAGCAAAGCGCGAGAAGGCCAGCTGGTTCTCTGCATTGGTCAGGTAGTTGCCGAACTTGCCTATCTCCGGCAGCAGCTTGGCATCGACATTGCGCGGCACCACAAAGGTGAACTGCCAGCCGCCCGAGGCGATGCCGGTGGGGCTGAGCTGCAGGCCGGCCACATCGGTGACCTTGTAGATGCCGGGGGCATCGTCGCGCACCCGGGTCATGGCGGCGGGCACCGATACCAGCATGGCCAGCCGGCCGCTGTTATAGGCGGCCATGGAGACCTGGAAGTTGTCCTGGGCGAACAGATTGTCCTTGAGCAGGGCGCCGGCCTTGTAGGCGTCGGCCAGCTTGTTTACCAGGGCAATATGGGCGGGCGAGTTGAATACGGCGCGGCCATCCTTCAATACCTCCAGGCCTTCCTGCGCCATCAGGCCTTCCAGCTTGGTGGGGCCCAGGGTGGGGGCAAAGCCGGCGACACCGGTCTTGGCCTTGATGATCTTGGCGTAGTGGAGCTGCTCAGTCAGGCTGCCGGGGGCTTTTTTCGGGTCCAGGCCGGCTTTCTTGAATAGCTCGGTGTTGTAGGCAATGACATTGGCGCCGTTATAGAAGGGGAAGGCGTACAGCTTGCCATCGAAGGTGACATCCTTGAGGGCGCCGCCGACATACTGGCTCTTGTCCACCAGCGGGTCGACCGACTGTATCAGCCCCTTCTGCTTGTATTCATAGGCCCAGGGCACGTCCATATTGGCCATGGCGGGGGGCTTGCCCGAGGCGATGGCGGCGGTGAACTTGGTGCGTATCACGTCCCAGGGGTAATCCACCCAGACCACTTCGACATGGGCGTTGGACGCGTTGTAGCGGCTGACCACATCCTTGAAGTAGGGGGCGAACTTGGGCGCCAGGCTTTGGGTCCAGAACTCCAGGCGCTGCTTGGCTGCCTGTGCCTGGCCGCAGAGGGCAAGGCCTGCCAGCAGCAGGGCTGTCTTGGCGATACGGTTGGTCTTCATGGTGCATACACCCCATCAGTCTGTTGTCGTCTAGCAGGCGTGCGCGTTGGCACGCCCTCCAATCCTGCACCGGGCTCTTGGGCGCGGTGTCGTCTCTATCCCTGGCCTGGGGCCAGGGCTGGTCAATTGCTTGGCTTGCCGTTGGGTGGTCTACGGCGCGGCCAGTGCTGGCCCGGTGGGCTAGCGGGTCAGGGTCACCTTGTTTAGGTGCCGCGGTTGATCGGGGTCGTAGCCTCGGGCACGGGCCAGCGCCTCCACCATGGGGTAGAAGGCGGTGATGGCTGCAATGGGGTCGAGTTCCGGTACCGGGCCCAGCGGCAGGGTCAGTTCGCGCTCGGCCACATCGGTCGGGGCCGCCAGCAGTACCTTGGCACCACGGCCGCGCATTTCCTCCGCTAGCTTGATCAGTCCTGCTTGCGCCGGACCGCGCGGTGCGAAGATCAGCAGGGGGTAGCCTTCGTCTATCAGTGCCATGGGGCCGTGCTTGATCTCGGCGCCCGAGAATGCCTCGGCCTGGATGGCTGCGGTTTCCTTGCACTTGAGGGCGGCCTCCAGGGCAACCGGCAGGGTCAGGCCGCGGCCCACCACCATGATGCGCTCGGCCTGCTGCAATACCTCCACGCCGTGAGACCAGTCCACTTCCTGCGCCTTGGCCAGGTTATCGGGCAGGGCGGCCAGGCCGTTGAGCAGTTGCGCGTCATCGGCCCAGTGGGCAACCAGGCGGGCGCCAGCGGCCAGGCTGGCGATATAGCTCTTGGTGGCGGCTACGGCGTATTCGGGGCCGGCTTCCAGCGGCAGCGTCCATTCGGCGGCTTCGGCCAGCGGCGAGGCAGCATCGTTGACCAGGGCTACGGTTTGGGCACGGCCCTGGCGAAAGCGCTTGATCGGTTCGACCACATCGGGGCTGCGGCCAGACTGCGAAATGGCGACGGCTACCGTGCCTGCCACATCCAGCGGGGCATCGTAGAGGGTGACCAGCGACATGGGCAGCGAGACGGACAGGCGGCCCAGCCGCAGCATGGTGAGATAGGCCAGATAGGCTGCGGCATGGTCGGAACTGCCCCGTGCCACGGTGACCAGTGCGTGCGGGTCGGTATGGCGCAGGCGCGCACCCAGTTCGGCGTAGCGGGCATCCTGTTTGTCTGCCTGGCGGGCGATGGCAGCTGCGCCTTCGCGCATCTCTTTCCACATGCAAGTAGTCACTTACTTCTCCGACGTCAGATTTACCGGCTCGCCTTCGACATAGACGGCCTTCAGTTTCAGGTTGCGATCAAGCACCACAATGTCGGCATAGGCGCCGGGCTTGAGCTGGCCGCGGTCGTCCAGGCCCAGCAGCTCGGCCTGGTAGGTCGATAGCCGGCGGGCGGCGTCGTCCAGGTCCAGGCCCAGGCTCACCAGGTTGCGCAGGGCTTCGTCCAGTGTCAGGGTGGAGCCGGCCAGGGTGCCATCGGGCAGGCGTACGCCGCCCATGCACTTGGTCACGGTATGGCGCCCCAGCTTGTAGTTGCCGTCAGGCATGCCAGCGGCGGCGGTTGAGTCGGTGACGCAATAGAGTTTGGGTATGGCGCGCAGCGCTGCCTTGATGGCGCCAGGGTGCACATGCAGCAGGTCGGGTATCAGCTCGGCGTACTCGGCGTGGGCCAGGGCGGCGCCCACCATGCCGGGCTCGCGGTGATGCAGGCCGGTCATGGCGTTGAACAGGTGGGTGAAGCTGGACGCCCCGTGCTTGAGGGCTTCCACGCCATCCTCGTAGCTGCCCAGGGTGTGGCCCAGCTGTACCCGTATGCCGCGTGACACCAGTTCGCTGATCAAGGCCATATGGCCCTGCACTTCGGGCGCCAGGGTCAGTACCCGCAGCGGGGCGAGATTGTTGAAGCTGCTGATCTCGTTGAGCACCCCGTCGCGGGCGAAGTTGGGCTGGGCGCCGAGCTTGCCGGGGTTGATATAGGGGCCTTCCAGATGCACGCCCAGTACCCTGGCACCGCCGCCGGTGCGTTGCGCCACCACGGTGGCCACGCCGCTGAGCGCATGTTCTATCTCACGCTTGGGCGCCGTCATGGTGGTGGCCAGCAGGCTGGTGGTGCCGTGCCGCGCATGGATGCGGGTGATCACCGACAGGGCATCGCCCCCCTCCATGACATCACGACCGCCGCCACCATGGACATGCAGGTCGATAAAGCCAGGCAGGATGATGTCGTCGGCGTTGCCGGCGGGATCGCGTGCCTGGCCCTGCAATGCGGTGATATGCGTGTCGAAGCGCAGTTCGCCGTGTTGCCAGCCATCAGGAGTGAGGATATTGCCGTGCAGGTTTTGCATCGTTCAGGTTCTTTGCTCAGCGGCGGAGTTCGGCGATGAAGTCGTAGTAGTCATTGCGGCAATAGGAGTAGGTCAGCTCCACCGGTAGGCCGCTGTCGAGATAGCCGATTCGGGTAATCATCAGCATGGCTGTGCCCGAGGGTATGCCTGCCAGTTGGGCTATCTCGTCGGTGGCATTGACGGCTTTGATGTGCTGCAGGGCGCGGGTGACCGAGCTGCCGTGGCTGTCGAGATAGGCATACAGCGAATCGGCCACCACAGTGGGGTCGGCCAGGTAGCGGCTGGGCAGGGTGGAGGTTTCCACCGCCATGACCGTGTCGTCGGCCATGCGCAGGCGTTTGAGCCGGGCTACGTTGGCTGCCGGTGACAGCCCCAGGCGCAGGACTTCTTCCTGGCTGGCGATGCCGGTCTCGCGGCTGAGCCAGCGCGACGAGGGGGCAAAGCCACGGCTGCGGATTTCTTCGGAAAAGCTGGTGAGGCGCGACAGTGGCTGTACCAGGCGGGGGGCGATATAGGTGCCCGAACCCTGGCGCCTGACGATCAGCCCTTGCTCGAACAGCATGTCCATGGCCTTGCGGGCGGTGACGCGGGAGATATCCAGCATGTCGCACAGCACGCGCTCGGAAGGCAGGGCCTCGTCGGCTTGCCAGAGACCGGTGGAGATGGCGCTGGAGAGTTTGTTGGCAACCTGGAGATAAAGCGGGGTGCTGCTGTCTGCATCCGGCTTGAGTGCCAGAAGGGCGGCTTCGCGGGCCTTGTCCATTTATGTATTTCCCCTAATCAGATGCAGCGCGCCAGTGGCGGAATCGCCCAGAGGCTGGCGCGCACGGTGGACCAGTTCTGCTGGTAGCCAGGGTTGCAATGCCGCAGCAAGACCACCACAGAACGCCAGTGGCAGATGAGATTCGGGATCCAGCGCTAGCGCTATCGCCGCAATTTCTTCACCAGCCTGGCGCAAGATGGTAGCAGCGGCGCCGTCGTTCGTGGCGTGGCTTAGTACCAGCGGCGTAAGTTGTGCGTAATTGGTCTGGCGAGCCTGCGCCAGCCAGTCATAGGCACTGTCTACCGAGCCGCCAACATGTTGTATTACTGCCTCAGCCAGTGGTCCGCGAGGCAGTCGTCCATCCAATGCCTTCTGCGCCAGCTGGGTGGCCTTCATGCCTATCCAGGCACCGCTACCTTCGTCGCCGCAGGGAAAACCCCAGCCCGATACGGTGCGCTTGCGCGGGCCGGATGGGCTGTCGCCGAACCAGGCCTCGCCTATGGTGCCGGTGCCGATGGCAACGATGACGCCAGGCTGGCCACCGTGCGCACCCAGCAGGGTGGTGAAGCCGTCGTTGTCCAGCTTGATGGCATGGAGTGCGGGCGCGGCTGCCAGGAATGCCGCGGCCCAGCTGGCGTTATGGACACCAGCCAGGCCCAGGCCCATGGCGCAGCGGGCGGCATCGTAAGGCTGGCCCAGGCTGGCGAATGCGTTGTCGCAGGCGGCCTGTATGGCTTGCCAGGCTGGCGCGATGCCCAGTGCCAGACCCGATGGGCCGGCGCTGCCCCGTGCCAGCTCGCGGCCGTCGCGATCCGCCACCAGCACCCGGGTGCCGGTGCCGCCGCCATCGACGCCGATCAAGAATTCAAGAGACATCCACTAACTCCGCGTGACCAATAGATACCGGTCTTATTGTGACTGGTTTGATACCAGTTGAATACAATACCGATTCAATACCACTGGCGTGATGCTGTCAACGACTTTGTGCGGCAAGTCCCGATTTTGCGGGCTATGTGTGGCGTGACTGCGCCTGGGGCGGCAACTGGCTGGTATCAGATTTCTTGCCGTGGCGTGTCAACCGCCTTGCTGGGGTCTGCGTTAAGGCGGATGACGTGTCATACCGTCGTAATAATTCCAAGCTGTATCCACTCCTCCTCCAGTTAAAGGAAACACCATGAAACTGATCGCTGCTCTGATCGCCGGCCTGTTCGCTACCGCTGCCTTCGCCACCGAAGTTGCCAAGACCGAAGCCCCCAAGGCTGATGCCGCCAAGGCCGAAGTGAAGAAGGACGAGAAGAAGGTGGAAGCCAAGGCCGAAGCCAAGAAGGAAGAGAAGAAGGTTGAAGTGAAGGCCGAAGCCAAGAAAGAAGAGAAGAAGGTTGAAGTAAAGGCTGAAGCCAAGAAGGAAGAAGCCAAGAAGGAAGAGAAGAAGTCCTGATCGGGACGGCTTCGGCCTGAATGGCAAAAGGCGGCGCGAGCCGCCTTTTTTGCATTTGGCGCCGCTAACAGAACCGCTGCGCCGGATTTGTTGCGGTGCTTGGAGCGTTGCGCTGCAGGGGTAAGGCATGTTGAGGGGTGTCGTTCGCCAGGGGCGGCGAAAAGACCTTGAACGGGCCCTAAGCGTTTAAAATAGCGGGATTTTCCCGCTGCAAGGCTTGTGTGCACCGTGTCCGACCCCATCTGGAAACCGAATACCACCGTGGCTGTGCTGGTCGAGCAGGCCGGGCGCTATCTGCTGGTCGAAGAGCTGACCGAGCACGGTCGCCGCTACAACCAGCCGGCGGGACATCTGGATGATGATGAGTCATTGCTGGTTGCGGCCATACGTGAGGCTCGCGAGGAAACGGCTTACCAGGTGTGCCCCACGGCCCTGGTGGGCATCTACCAATGGTCACCGCCCGGCAAGCCCGGGCTGACCTATCTGCGCTTTGCCTACGCCGCCGACCTGGCGCCTGGCCAGGCTGCCGGGTTGGCGGTCTGTAGCCATCGGTTTGCGGCCGAGGCGAGGCCGGGCGAAGTGTTGGCGGTGCTGGACGACGGTATCGTCCGTGCCGTATGGCTGAGCTATGAGGAAGTCCTTGCCTGCCAGGCGCAGCACCGCAGCCCACTGGTGCTGCAGTGCATAGAGGATTACCGTGCGGGACGGCGCTATCCGCTGGACCTGATCTGCCACTACGACAAAGATGTTGCTTGAGCGCCAGCCAGGCCGCCGGATGAAGTGCTAATTTGGGGAAAGTGTTGCCTTGCCCTTGGCAGGTAGAACCTATCCCGACAACGCGGCCCAGGCCGCAGAAGAGTATTGCTTGTGACTGACAAGACCCAGCGCATAGTCGTCGGCCTATCGGGCGGCGTGGATTCCTCGGTAACCGCCTGGCTGCTCAAGCAGCAGGGGATAGACGTGGTCGGCGTATTCATGCAGAACTGGGAAGATGACAACAGCGATGAGTTCTGCTCGATCAAGGAAGACTCACGCGACGCCATTGCAGTGGCCGACCTGGTGGGCATCGATATCGAGCTGGTGAACTTTGCCAGCGAGTACAAGGACAGGGTGTTCGCTTATTTCCTGAGCGAGTACCAGGCAGGGCGCACGCCCAATCCCGATGTGTTGTGCAATGCCGAGATCAAGTTCAAGGCGTTTCTGGACTATGCCATCAGCCTGGGGGCCGAGAAGATTGCCACCGGCCACTATGCCGGCATCGACCTGGCCGCCGATGGGCGCACCCGCTTGCTGCGCGGGGTGGATGAAACCAAGGACCAGAGCTATTTCCTGTATCGCCTGAGCCAGTACCAGGTTTCACGGGCGGTGTTCCCGCTGGGGGGGATGCGCAAGACCGAGGTGCGGCAGATTGCGGCGGAGATCAAGCTACCCAACCATGCCAAGAAGGATTCCACCGGCATCTGCTTTATCGGTGAGCGTCCTTTCCGTGAGTTCCTCAACCGCTACCTGCCCAAGGTGCCTGGCCGCATGCGTACGCCCGAGGGCCGTACGGTGGGCGAGCATATGGGCCTGATGTATTACACCCTGGGCCAGCGCCAGGGGTTGAATATAGGTGGGCCGGGCGAACCCTGGTATGTGGCGGGCAAGGACATGGCGGCCAATGAACTGATTGTGGTGCAAGGCCATGATCATCCGCTGCTGCTGAAAGATACCTTGCTGGCCGACCAACTCAGCTGGGTGGCAGACGAGGCGCCCAGGCCTGGCCGATATACCGCCAAGACGCGCTATCGCCAGGCAGATGCCAGCTGCGAGCTGCTGGAAGTGCGCGACGGCGTGGCCAGGCTGCGGTTCGATGCACCGCAGTGGGCGGTGACGCCCGGACAGTCTGCCGTGCTGTATGACGGCGAGGCCTGCCTGGGGGGCGGCATCATCGTTTGATTCAGGTCAGCATCCTGCTGGCGCCAACGCTATAGTGTATTTACTCGACTTGGGGCAGCGCAGGCTGGCTGTGCCCGGCGTGCGTTGCTGCGGCAGTTGATACCTTTCTGGGTGGGCGCTGAGCAATGCGGGCCGGCGCGCTCGGCTTCGCTGGCAGCAGGCGAAGACGAAATCCAGAAAGGAACACCGATATGTCCATAGGCAAGCGTCTTGTCGTGATGCTGGCTGTTGCCCTGGTTGCACTGCTTGCGGTGGGTGGCATAGGCCTGAAGGCCTTTGTTTCACTGAACAACCAGGTGCAGTCGCTCACCGTCGAAAGTATTCCCCGGGTCCAGGCCACCAACGATATTGCCATTGCCTACCGCGAGATGCGGGCTTTGCTGCTGTCCCACATCATGGAAGAGGATGTGGACCTCAAGAAAGCCTTCAACCAGAAGGTGGATGAGGCTGTCAGCAAGGCCAAGCTGGCGGTGGATGGCTATGCCAGCTTTGCCTCGGATGCGACCGACAAGGCCAATTATGGCGCCATGAAAACGGCCTTCGAGACCTATCAGGCCGGCTATGCCGAGGCCCTGAAAAGCTCCAGCGCGGCCCAGGCCGACCAGGCGGTAGCGGCCCTGTATGGCAAGGTGATACCGGCCGAGCAGGTATTACAGGCTTCCATCGAGAAGATGGCGGGTTACAACATCAAGATGCAGGAGGCTGCGGCACTGGAGGCGGAAAGCGTGTATGAGTCATCACGCAATCTGTTCATGGTGGTGATTGCCCTGGGCGTGCTGGTGCTGGTGGGGTTTGGCTGGTGGATCTACGGCGCGGTCTCCGGCCCGCTGGCCTTGATGGAGCGTACGGTGGAGCGCATAGGTCGGGACCTCGACTTTACCCAGCGCGTGCCTATCAGCAGCCGCGACGAGGTGGGCATGACGGTGGCCGCCTTCAATCGCCTGCTCGATACCTTGCAGACTAGCTTCCGGGATATCGCCAGCGGTGTCGATGGCGTGGCGGGCCAGGCCAACGGCATGGCCGACGCCGCCCGGCAGATGTCGCACAGTTCCACCTCGGCCAGTGAGTCGGCCGCCAATATGGCGGCGACGGTGGAGCAAGTGACTGTCAGCATCAACCATGTGGCCGACCGGGCCAACGAGGCCAATACCATGTCGCGGCGGTCGGGTGATATGGCGGGCGAGGGCGAGGTGGTGATCAAGGCCACGGTGGCTGAGATCAATGGCATTGCCGAGCGGGTGGCGGACGCCTCGGAACAGATCAATCTGCTGGCCCGTGAGAGCGCCAATATCGGCGCCGTGGTCAGCGTGATCAAGGACGTGGCGGACCAGACCAATCTGCTGGCGCTGAACGCCGCCATCGAGGCAGCCCGCGCAGGTGAGCAGGGACGGGGGTTCGCCGTGGTGGCCGACGAAGTGCGCAAGCTGGCGGAGCGTACCTCGGTATCCACGCAGGAGATAGGTGCCCTGATCGCCACCATACAGCAGGGGGCGGAGGCGGCGGTGAGCCGTATGCGCGAGGTGGTGGAGCGGGTTGATGTCGGCGTGGAAAAGGCCAGGGGGGCCGGCGAGACCATATTGCAGATACGGCAGGGCTCGGGCCAGGTGGTGGAAATGGTGGACGATATCAGCCATGCCATCCGCGAGCAGAGCGCGGCCAGTACCAATATCGCCCAGCAGGTTGAGCGCATCGCCCAGATGTCGGAGGAAACCAGCGGTGCTGCTGGCGTCACGGCGGATGCGGCCAACCAGTTGCAGGCCTTGGCCAACCAGATGCAGGTGACGGTGTCGCGCTACCGGGTGTGAGCTAGGCTTGCAAGACACACAAAAAGCCCAAGACCTTGTCTGGGCTTTTTGCGTCTTCTGGCGGCTTGCGGTATCAGCCGGCTGGCGGCCAGTGCGGCAAGCGCTCGAACATGGTGCGTAGCTCGCCATCCATGGCGATGGCGCTGCCCTGCTTGGCGTCGAAGATCACGAAGGTGACATCCGCCTCGGCGATGACGGTATCGCTGCCCTTGAGGCTGACGACCTGATGGATGACGGCGCTGCGGCTGCCTATCTTCTGCATGGCGGTGGCGATGCTCAGTTCTTCGCCCATCAGTGCGGCACGGCGGTAGTTGATATTGATGTTGACGATGACAAAGGCGAGGCCGGCCTGGCTGAAGAAGTCCAGCGAGCCGTGGTCTTCGGTAAAGCCCCAGCGGGCTTCTTCCAGGAACTCCAGATAGCGGGCATTGTTGACGTGGCCGTACAGATCCAGGTGGTAGCCGCGTACCTTGATCTCGGTAATATGTGGATTGCTCATGCTCGATGGGCTCGTGAGTGAGGATGGGCGCATCATAGAGCCTGTGATGGGCTCAGGCCACTGATTGGTAGTGCGGGCTGTACAGGTGCCGGGTTATGGGCTTTTCACCGCATGGGTGCCAGTTGGCAGGGCGTCGCGCCCGGTGGGCTGGTCAGTGGCGATATCCGCAAGCGCTGGATTTGTATTTTGGCAAATATAAATCCTGCAAGGGTCGTGGCATGGTGAGCCTTGCCGCAGGCATAATCGGGCCATGCCTTTGTATCAGATTCCCCCACGGCTACGCCGCTGCCTTTATGCCTTCGCCTTTTTACTGGCGGTGGTGGTGGCCGTGCCGCTATTCAACCTCAGCGCGCTGGGCGACAAGCTGGCTGCTGATGCCAGTGATTCGCTGGGCCGCAAGGTCGAGATAGGCGCCTTGCGCCTGGCCTTGTTGCCGCGTCCCAATGTCACCCTGGAAGACCTGACCATCAGCGAGCCGGATGGCCGCGCCCTGTTTGCCCACTTTGAAAGCGCGCGCTTTTCGCTGGGTTGGGGGGGGCTAGTGAAGGGCAGGGCCGAGCTGGTCGATGCCCGGGTTGAAGGCCTGGTGGTGAATGCCTACCAGCGCCTGGATGGCACACTCAATATCGACGACCTGCTGGCGCGGCGCCCCAAGCCTGGTCGCGTGGATTGGCGGCCGGAGCGGGTGGACCTGGTGTCGGCAGCGCTGAATTGGCAGGACGCCCATGGCGCCACGACCCGGTTTCGCAAGCTAGACCTGCACGCGCTGGACCCTGAGGGGGAGAATGGCGCGGTAACGGTGGTGGGGCAACTGACGGCGCCGGACTGGGGCGGTGGGCTGCGGGTGGATAGCAAGCTGCGGGTAGACCGGGCTAAGCTGGCGGCCAGGCTCAAGCAGTTCCGCCTGGCCATCAATGCGCAGACGCCAGAATGGCGCGATGGACGGTTCGAGCTGGCGGGCGACCTGGAGCTGGGGGCCTTGCCATGGCGGGCGCAGCTGCAGCAGGTGGTGGCGCAGGCAACCGTGCAGCGGGGTGAGCAGCGCTGGCAGGCCAAGCTTAGAACGCCGGCGCTGCGTGGTGGCGAGGGCGGGCTGGCAACGGGCGAGATTGAGGCGGAGTTCGGTATCAAGAGCCGGCTCAGCGAAATCGCTGGCCAGCTGAGGCTGGCACGGCTGGCTGCGGAGCCCACGGGCGGCCTGGCTGCCGACCAGGCCAGGCTGACCCTGCAACTGCTGGATGACACCCAGAACGCCCAGCTCGAGATAGAGAGCCCCTTGCGCATGGGCAACTGGCGCACGATGGAGTTGCCGGCCTTTACCCTGACCGGCTCATACCGTAACAAGGCTTTGCCGCAAGGGGCCATCAAGCTGGCGCTGGCTGGGCGCACGGCGGTCGATCTGGAGCGGGAGCGCTTCGACTGGGATAGCCGGGGCCAGTTGGATGGGGCGCCGGTTACGGCACTGCTGTCGCTGGAGGATTTTGTCTCCTCGCGCTATGCCTTTGCCCTGGATCTGGCCAAGCTCGACCTTACCCCCTACCTGCCTAATGCCGAGGCGGCGCCGCTGCTGGACCCGGCACAGCCGCTGTCGCTGGATTGGCTGAGCGGCCTGGTGGCACGTGGCGAGGTGCGCATAGGCGAGCTGGATATAGGCCGTTTCCGGGTATTCAACCTGCAGACGCATGTGGACACCAAGCGGCGCCAGCTCAAGCTCGATCCGCTGCGGGCGGATATCTACGGTGGCCAGCTCAATGGCAAGCTGTTGCTGGAAGGGGGCACCAAACCCCGGCTGCATATGTTGCAGACACTGACCGGTATGGAGGTGGCGGCACTGATGTCCGATACCTTCGGCATAGACCGCCTGTCAGGCCGGGGCACGCTTAATCTGGATATCACGGCACCGGCCGGCAGTATTGCGGCACTGCGCCAGGGTATGTCGGGGCGGGTGGATCTGATGCTGACCCGAGGCGCCATTGCCGGACTGGATGTGGGCGATGTATTGCGCGGCCTGCGTAGCAACCTGGCCAGGCTGACTGGTGGTGCCATACCGGCGGACGTGGCCCGGCGTACCCGCTTTTCCGACCTCAGCGCCCGTTTCGTGATCAAGGAAGGCGTGGCCGAGAGCCGTGATCTGGTCATACGTGCGCCATTCCTGAATCTGGCAGGCGATGGCCGTATCGATATAGGCCAGGGCGAGGTGGACTACCTGCTCAATGCCACTGTGCGTGGTGGCAGTGGCGTGCCCGAACTCGATGCCCTGAAGGGTGTGCAGGTGCCGATACAGATCAGCGGCCCGCTGGCCTCGCCCAGCTACAAGCTCGATACCACAGCCCTGCGGGAGAAGCTGGGTAGCGCCGCCAAGCCTGTGGCCGCTGCGCCCAAGCAATAGCAGGGCAGCCCGTATGGCCTGAGTTTGTGCCAGTGTGGGGGGCGGATGGCACAGGCGCCTGTCCCAGGCTTCTGGTGCGCGTGGCGGGCTATCGATGGCTGGGGGATTTCCCTCGTGGTTCAGGTTTTTTTGCAATCGATCTTGTCTATACAAATGTAGACGAGTAATCTGTGTTTCATTCGATCATCCGATGCGAGAGACACCATGCAAGCCATGACCCTGACCCCCGGTAAACTGACCCACAAGCAACTGCGCGCCATCATGGCGGGCGGTGTGCAGCTGACGCTGGACCCCGCTGCTGTGCCCGGCATTGAGGCCGGCGCGCGCGCGGTGGCGGCCATTGTGGCCAAGGGGGCGCCAGCTTATGGCATCAATACCGGTTTTGGCCGCCTGGCATCCACCCATATCCCGGCCGATCAGCTGGAGCTGCTGCAAAAGAACCTGGTGCTGTCACACGCGGTGGGCGTGGGTGCGCCGCTGCCCGCACCCATGGTGCGCCTGTTGCTGACGCTCAAGATTTCCAGCATGGGCCGTGGTTATTCCGGCATACGGCTGGAGGTGATCACGGCGCTGCTCAAGCTGCTGAACGCCGATGTGCTGCCCAGCATCCCTGCCAAGGGTTCGGTTGGGGCGTCGGGTGATCTGGCCCCCCTGGCCCATATGGCAGCCGTGCTGCTGGGTGTGGGCGAGGTGATGGTGGATGGCAAGTTCCTGCCGGCCGTGGAAGGCCTGGCCCGTGTTGGCCTCAGCCCCATGACCCTGGGTGCCAAGGAAGGCCTGGCCCTGCTCAATGGTACCCAGGCTTCCACCGCCATTGCGCTGGTGAACCTGTATGCCATTGAAGACCTGTACCAGACCGGCCTGGTGGCCGGTGCCTTGAGTGTGGACGCGGCAGCTGGCTCGGTGGTGCCGTTTGACCGCCGTATCCACGAGCTGCGTGGCCATGCCGGCCAGATTGAAGCGGCGGCGGCCTATCGTCAGCTGCTCGATGGTTCCGCCATCAATGCCAGCCACAAGGAATGCGACAAGGTGCAGGACCCTTACAGCCTGCGCTGCCAGCCGCAGGTGATGGGCGCCTGCCTGGACCAGATGCGCCATGCCGCCAATGTGCTGCTGCGTGAGGCCGATGCGGTTTCCGACAACCCGCTGGTGTTCCCCGATACCAATGAAGTGCTGTCCGGCGGTAACTTCCACGCCGAGCCGGTGGCCTTCGCTGCCGACAACCTGGCCATAGCGGTCTCCGAAATCGGTGCGCTGGCCGAGCGTCGTATCGCACTGCTGATCGATGCGACACTGTCCGGCCTGCCGCCCTTCCTGGTGAAGGATGGCGGGGTGAATTCCGGCTTCATGATTGCCCATGTGACGGCGGCTGCGCTGGCCAGCGAGAACAAGACCCTGGCGCATCCGGCCTCGGTGGATTCGCTGCCTACCTCGGCCAACCAGGAAGACCATGTGTCCATGGCAACCTTCGCTGCCCGCAAGCTGGGTGATATTGCCGAGAATGTGGCGCATATCCTGGCGATAGAACTGCTGGCTGCTGCCCAGGGGGTGGATCTGCGTGCACCGCACCAGACCTCACCACGCTTGCTGGCCGCCATGGCGCTGATCCGTGGCAAGGTGCCGCATTACGATATCGACCGCTACTTTGCGCCCGATATCGAGGCCATCACCCAGTTGGTGCGCGACGGGGCTTTTGCCAAGCTGGCGCCGTTCCGCTTCGATTCGCAGGCCTGAGACGGCGTGCCACGCGCCTAGTCGGCGGTGCGTGGATACAATCACGGGGCTTGCTGGGGCAGGCAATCTTGAGGCTAAGGGTCTGCCCTGGCACCCGTGGAATGCGCTACAAGCAGCGATGACTGGAGCCCATGACGGGCTCTGAGGTGAGAAGAAAATGAGCACACCGGCCTACCAACAGATCAAGGACTACCTGCTGAGCGAGATACAGGCAGGCCGCTGGCGTGCAGGTGACCAGGTGCCCAGCGAGAACGAGCTGGTCAAGCGCTTCGATGTGGCCCGCATGACAGTCAACCGCGCCGTGCGCGAGCTGGCGGCCGAAGGGGTGCTGACCCGTAGCCAAGGGGCGGGCACCTTTGTGGCCGCCACCAAGTACCAGAGCACGCTGGTCGATATCAAGAGCATCGCCGAGGAAATCCGCGCACGTGGGCATGAGCATACGGCCGAGCTGCTGAAGCTGCAGGCCGTCAAGGCCGATACCACGCTGGCCGCCGAGATGGGTCTGCAGGTGGGGGCGCCGCTGTTCTATTCGCTGATACTGCATCGCGAGAACGGGCTGCCTATCCAGCTGGAGGAACGCTGGGCCAATCCGCAGCTGGCGCCGGACTACCTCAAGCAGGATTACAGCCGCATCACCCCCAATGAATACCTGACCCGTGCCGCGCCCCTGTCACGGGTGGAATACCGTATCGAGGCTCGCCGGCCGGATCGTACCGCCAAGGCTAGGCTGGCCATGGACAAGGACGAGCCCTGTTTGGTGCTGCATCGCCGCACCTACTCCAGTGGCCTGGTGGCCAGCGTGGCCAACCTGTACCACCCGGCCGGCCGCTATCAGTTCAGCGGGCATTTCTAGGGCTGGCCATGATGCCTCTGCGCCTTGCCCCCATCCAGCTGGCCGATGATTTTGCCGAGGCCTATGCCATGCGGCGGGATTCCTATCGGGTATCGTTTGGTACCACCGAGTCGTTCGACCACGATGCCGGGCCCGCAGGCGAACTGTACCGGGCCAGGTTGGCGCAGCGTTGCGCCGACTACCCGGATGGCTATATGCATGCCTGGCTGGGGGACGAGATCGTCGGCCAGCTTGAGGTCAGGCACGAGCCTGAGCTGCCTGGGCACGGCTATGTGCATCTGTTCTACCTGCTGCCGGCCAGGCGCCATCAAGGCTTGGGTGGGCAGCTACACGACTATGCTGTCGACTATCTGCGGCGCCATGGCTGCCATACCGCGCGACTCAGCGTGGACAGGCATAACCTCCCTGCTCTGGCCTTCTACCGTCGGCATGGCTGGCGCTTCGACGGTGCCAATCCCAAGCATCCAACCACCGATTTTCTGCGCCTGGACCTCGGCCCCGGCGCAGCCTGATTCGATCTACCCTTCCCCGACAGGAGACCACCATGACCGATCCCCGCATCGACCCCAGCCGCGTTATCCGCGCCCCGCGCGGCAGCGAGCTGAGCTGCAAGAGCTGGCTGACCGAGGCTGCCTTCCGCATGATCCAGAACAATCTGGATGCCGAGGTAGCGGAGCACCCGACCTCACTGGTGGTCTATGGCGGCATAGGTCGGGCGGCGCGCGATTGGGCCTGCTATGACCGCATACTGGATACGCTCAAGACCCTGAACGACGATGAGACACTGCTGATACAGAGCGGCAAGCCGGTGGGGGTGTTCCGTACCCATGCCGACGCGCCGCGCGTGCTGCTGGCCAACTCCAATCTGGTGCCGGCCTGGGCCAACTGGGACCATTTCAACGAGCTCGATAAGAAGGGCTTGATGATGTATGGCCAGATGACGGCCGGCTCGTGGATCTACATCGGTACCCAGGGCATTGTGCAGGGGACCTACGAGACTTTCTACGCGGTGGCCAACCAGCATTTTGATGGCAAGCCGGCAGGCCGCTGGATACTGACCGGTGGCCTGGGGGGCATGGGCGGTGCCCAGCCGCTGGCCGCCACCATGGCGGGCTTCTCCATGATTGCGGTGGAGTGCGACGAGACCCGCATCGATTTCCGCCTGAAGACCCGCTATGTGGACAAGAAGGCCCATACCCTGGACGAGGCGCTGGCCATGCTGGATGCCGCCCGTGCCGAAGGCAAGCCGGTATCGGTGGGCCTGCTGGGCAATGCTGCCGATGTGTTTGGCGAGCTGGTGCGGCGTGGCATCACCCCCGATGTGGTGACCGACCAGACCTCGGCCCATGACCCGGTGCATGGCTATCTGCCGCAAGGCTGGAGCGTGGCGGAGTGGCGCGACAAGCAGAAGTCGGCACCCCAGAGCGTGGTGGAGGCGGCCAGCCGCTCCATGGCCGTGCATGTGCAAGCCATGTTGGACCTGCAAGCACGCGGTGCGGCCACCCTCGACTACGGCAACAATATCCGCCAGGTGGCGCTGGACCAGGGCGTCAGCAATGCCTTCGATTTCCCCGGCTTTGTGCCGGCCTATATCCGCCCCCTGTTCTGCAAGGGCGTAGGCCCCTTCCGCTGGGTGGCGCTGTCGGGCGACCCAGAGGACATCTACAAGACCGATGCCAAGGTCAAGGAACTGATACCCGACGACCCGCACCTGCACAACTGGCTGGACATGGCGCGCGAGCGTATTGCCTTCCAGGGCTTGCCGGCACGTATCTGCTGGGTGGGCCTGGGCGACCGGCATCGTCTGGGGCTGGCCTTCAACGAGATGGTCAGGACGGGCGAGCTGAAGGCCCCTGTGGTCATCGGCCGCGACCACCTCGACTCGGGCTCGGTGGCCTCACCGAACCGCGAAACCGAGGCCATGCGCGACGGCAGCGATGCCGTCTCGGACTGGCCCCTGCTCAATGCCCTGCTGAACACGGCTGGCGGCGCGACCTGGGTGTCCCTGCACCACGGCGGTGGCGTGGGCATGGGCTATTCGCAGCATTCCGGCGTGGTTATCGTCTGTGATGGCAGTGATGCTGCCGCCAAGCGTATCGAACGGGTGCTGTGGAACGACCCGGGCACCGGCGTGATGCGCCATGCCGATGCCGGCTATGAGATTGCACAGACCTGTGCCCGTGAGCAGGGGCTGAACCTGCCCATGCTGGGTCGCTGATCAGGCGGGGTGCCGGCGACAAGACGGCAGCCCACCCTGCTACCTACCCGTGCCGCCGCGCGATTGCCCGGCGGCACGGCCCATTGAACACCTGGCCTGAAATCTGGGTCTGCAGACAACGCCAAAGCCATGAACCTGCTGATACGCCACACCCACCTTGCCACCTTGGCCCAGCCCGCCGGCTACGGCGAGCTGCATGATGCCGCCCTGCTGGTACGCGATGGCCGCATCGCCTGGCTGGGGGCGGAGCAGGATATCCCTGCCGGCCAGGGTGAGCTGGAAGAGGTGGACGGGCAGGGAGGCTGGCTTACACCTGGGCTGATCGACTGCCACACCCACCTGGTATTTGGCGGAGACCGTTCGCACGAGTTCGAGCTGCGGCTCAATGGCGCCAGCTACGAGGAGATCGCCCGGGCCGGTGGCGGCATACGCTCGTCGGTGGCGGCCACCCGTGCGGCCAGCGAGGATGAATTGCTAGCGCAGGCGCTGCGGCGGTTGGATGGCATGCTGCGCGAGGGGCTGACCACCGTGGAAGTCAAGTCGGGCTATGGTCTGGATTTCGACAGCGAGCGCAAGATGTTGCGGGTGGCGCGGCGGCTGGGCCAGCAGCGGCGAGTGGGCGTGCAGGCCACCTATCTGGCGGCCCATGCGCTGCCGCCAGAATTCCAGGGCCGGCCGGATGACTATATCGATGCCTGTATTGCCTGGCTCAAGCCGCTGGCGGAAGAAGGGCTGATCGATGCCGTTGATGCCTTCTGCGAGCAGATAGGCTTCAGCCGCGATCAGGTGGCGCGCCTGTTCCAGGCGGCCGAGGCGCTGGGGCTGCCGGTCAAGTTGCATGCCGAGCAGTTGTCCGACTCGGGCGGGGCGCTGCTGACTGCCCAGCATGACGGGCTGTCGGCCGACCATCTGGAATGGCTGGATGAGCAGACCATTGCCGCCATGGCGCAGCATGGCACGGTCGCCGTGCTACTACCCATTGCCTTCTACTGCCTGCGCGAGACCAAGCTGCCACCTATCGCTGCCCTGCGGGCGGCAGGTGTGCCCATGGCGGTCTCTACCGACTGCAACCCTGGTACGGCACCGGCTTCCAGCCCACTGTTGGCGCTGAACATGGCTTGCACGCTGTTCCGCCTCACCCCGGCCGAGGCTCTGGCCGGCATGACACGCCATGCAGCCCAGGCACTGGGCCTGCAGCAGCAGACCGGCACACTGGAAATCGGCAAGCGCGCCGACCTGGCACTATGGCAAATCAATCGGCCGGCCGAGCTATGCTATTGGCTGGGCGGCGAGCCGCTGCTGGGGCGTTGGGTGGGTGGGCGTTACGCTGCCTGACGTTATGTCATATTTCTATTCTTGGTGGTGGCGTGAGCAGCGTGGGAAGGGGGTGTGGTATGTCGTAGCGGATTCGCTCGCAGCCATAAGTGCCTTGACGGTGCTGATCTTCGCGCCCTTGATCTTAGTTCCGCTGAGCTTTGTCTTCCCTGGTGTGATGGAAGGTTTAGCCAGGTGGAGCGTGCCGACCGCACTGGTGCTATTGAATCCGCTGGCTTGGATGAAGCTGCTGCAAATCGGCCCTTCAGGCGTCCGCTGCTACAGCGCTTTCTATGGTCTGCCTTACTGGCGCACTACCATATCCAATCGGGCGACATTCGACACCTACAGTGCATTCGAGGATAAGGACGCTGTCGGTGTTGTCTTCAATGTTCCTGATGCACGGTCCGACGGTCTGTTTCTGGGCACAAGCCGTTCATGCCGTGCGTTGTATCAGCGTATTAAGTGGGATTTGCCTATTGCCGGCTGGTCCATGCGGCGGGGCACAATGATTGGCCCTGGCGGCGTAATTGAAACCGAATAGATAGAAAGAGACAGCATGTTTTCCGTAGCCGACATGAGCGTGTGGCAGGGCAGGGTGGATACCGAAGAAGGCCCGCTGGCCCGCCGCTGGCATGAGTGCCTGCAGGCCTTTCATGATGATGCGCCCCCCGGTACAGCATTGTTGGGCTTTGCCTGCCACGCCGGGGTGCAGCGCAATCACGGCCGGCCCGGTGCCGAGGAGGGGCCGCTGGCCCTGCGCAAGGCGCTCGCCAACCTGGCCTGGCACCATGAGGGGCATATCTACGATGCGGGCAATGTGCGCTGCGTGGGCGATGCACTGGAAGAGGCCCAGCAGGAGCTGGGCAGGCAGGTAACCCATCTGCTGCAGCGCGGGCATTTCCCCTTAGTGCTGGGCGGTGGACACGAAATTGCCTATGGCAGCTTCCTCGGCCTGGCACGTCACGCCGAGCTGCAAGGCAGGCCGCCGCGTATAGGCATCATCAATCTCGATGCCCATTTCGATCTACGGGCAGGCGAGCGCGGGAGCTCCGGCACGCCGTTCCGGCAGATTGCCGAGGCCTGCGCGGCCAACCGGATGTCGTTCAACTACCTGGTCTATGGCATCTCGGAGCCAGGCAATACCGAGGCCCTGTTCCACCGTGCCCGCGAGCTGGGCGTGCAGTGGCGCGGCGACGAGGAGTGTACCCGCGACAAGATGGAAGACTTGCTCGATACCCTGGCCTTCTTTGCCGACGAGGTGGACTGGCTGTACCTGACTGTCTGCCTTGATGTCCTGCCGGGCAGTGTGGCGCCCGGCGTTTCGGCGCCGGCAGCCTATGGCGTGGAGCTGCCGGTGGTCGAGGCCCTGATCGATGCCGCCAAGGCCACGGGCAAGCTGATGTTGGCGGATATCGCCGAGCTGAACCCGGCCTTCGACCGTGATGGTGTCACGGCTAAGGTGGCGGCGCGGCTGGCTTGGCGGATTGCCCGCTAAGGCTGCACAGAAGCGACGTCGCGTGGCATAAAGTCACCCCTGTAATCCAGTGTCCCGATTCTGGCTAGGCACGTGCAACAGAAGCACATAGGTCTGGTAAGCTCGCGCAACATAGGTGGAAGGGTTTTGTTGGCCGTTCTATAGATGTGGCGCAAAGCCGTCAGGGTGACGAGTAGGTTGGCCGGGGGTATTCCCCTGATGCTGCTATGTTCGGATTCAGCGGCTGCCGAAGGCAGTCCGCTGACGTAACTCGTTGGGCTAGAAAGCGTCAGCGATTCTGTTCCCAATGGTCTGCAGTATTGGTCAGCACTTCACAATCGCAAAAACCACCGTGTTCGTTTAGCCAGTCAAGAATGGATTCTGCTGGCTGCCGGTTCTCTGCGATCCAAGACTCAGTAAAGCGTAAGGTGTGATTGCATCCCACCGCCTCAACTTTTGCGTCCACTGCCTCAAACATCGATTCCAGCAGTGAGTCGGCTATGGGGAAAGCCTGCTGCGCCAGTTTTCGCTGTTGCAGCTTCCATGCTTTCTTCCGATCTCGATCGACTGCATCCATAAGTTCTTCTTCCTTGCCGCCTGACGTCTGTGTTAATGCGTTGGTTTGACTGATGGGCTTGGTGCGCCTAGTTCGATGCTACCTCCAGCGTGCCTCAATGCGCCGCCGCCTTGGAGTAGAGATTGATGACGACTACCCCGGCGATAATCAGGGCCATGCCCAGCAGGGCGGGTGCGTCCAGTTTCTGGCCGTGCAGCAGCCAAGCGATCAGGGCAATCAGGACGATGCCGGCGCCTGACCAGATGGCGTAGGCGGTGCCCATGGGTATGGTGCGCAGGGTGAGCGACAGGAAATAGAAGGCAATGCTGTAGCCGCCCAGGGTAAGCAGGGAGGGCCACAGCCGGGTGAGGCCATCGCTGGATTTGAGGGCCGAGGTGGCAATGACCTCGGCGACGATGGCGATGGCGAGAAAGAGCCAGTTCTGCATGGGCTAGGCCTCCGTGGGGGAGTGCTGGGCGTAGTAGCCCAGGAACATGTCTACCGTGGTGGTCATGATGTGCTGCCTTGCCTCGGCCGTGGGGCGGGGCTGGCCCATGGTGACCTGGGGCCAGAAGGCAAACGCCTTGAGTAAGCCATACAACTGGTGGGTAGCGAAAGCCGGGTCGTGCGGCCTGAGCCTGCCGTCGGCCTGGGCGGCCCTGAGCCAGGTGGTCAGGCCTTCTTCCCGCTCGCCCATCCTGGCCACCATGGCCTGCGCCCGCTCGGGCGTATGTATGGTCTCGGCGATGGCGACGCGGGCCAGGTCGAGAAAATTGTCGTCGTCCAGCATGTCCAGCTTCTGCGCCACCAGGGCCAGCAATTGTTCGCGCAGGGATAGGTCGGCGCGATAGGGTAGGTCACGCCGGGCCAGGCTGCGCTGCCAGAGCTGCAGCAGGATTTCAGCGAACAGTTCTTCCTTGCTGGGGAAGTGGTTGTAGACCGTACGCTTGGAGACATCGGCGCTGGCGGCGATCTTGTCCATGCTGGTGCTCTGGAAGCCGTTGGCGCGGAACTCGGCAATGGCCGCAGCCAGGATGGCGGCGCGTTTCTGGTCAGTCAGACGTCGTGGTTCAGACATGGTTGGGCGGATACCTGAGGGTTGAATCTGATTTTACACTGATGAGTGTACTTTTCTCTTGCATAAAACTACACTGTGTAGTGTAATTTATCTCGAAGGGGCAGAGGACCTGTTCCGGAGAACCCGATGAAGCCCCTACGTCTGACCCTGATAGGATTGACCGTCGCCATGGCCTACCTTGCCTTGAATGCCTGCAGCACCGTGCCTGCTTATCCGCGCTCCACGCAGTTTGAAGCAGGCCGTTTCCGCAATGTCGCCACCACACCCAGCCCAGGCCTGGGCCAGACCCTGAGGGCCGCCTGGAGCATGCTGGTGGACAAGGCACCGGACACCACCCCCCGCAAGGCGATTCCGGTAATGGCGCTGAGCCAGGCCGATTTGCTGGCCGCACCTGACAACACCCTCTATCGTCTGGGGCATTCCACCATGCTGCTGAAGCTGGAGGGGGCGTTTTGGCTGACCGACCCGGTATTCTCGGAGCGGGCGTCGCCCTTGCAGTGGCTGGGTCCCAAGCGCTTTCATCAACCCCCCATCAGCCTAGAGGCGCTGCCGCCGATCAAGGGGGTGATACTGTCGCATGACCATTATGATCACCTGGACCACGCGGCCATACAGGCGCTTATCCCCAAGGTGGAGCGCTTCTATACCCCGCTGGGTGTGGGCGACCGCCTGGTGGCCTGGGGTGTGCCGGCTGCCAAGGTGCAGCAGCTGGACTGGTGGCAGGAGACACGGGTAGGCGGGGTGATGCTGGCCGCGACGCCGGCGCAGCATTTTTCCGGCCGCAGCCTGAGTGACCGCAACAGCACCCTGTGGGCATCATGGGTGATTGCCGCGCCAGGGCTCAAGCTCTACTTCAGCGGCGACACCGGCTACCATGCCGGCTTCAAGGCCATAGGCGACAAGTATGGCCCGTTTGACCTGACCCTGATGGAAACGGGCGCCTACAACGAGCAATGGGCCGATATCCACATGCTGCCCGAGCAATCCCTGCAGGCGCACCTGGATTTGCGGGGCAAGTGGCTGCTGCCCATACACAACGGCACGTTCGACCTGTCGCTGCATGCCTGGCACGAGCCTTTCGAGCGCATCAGCGCCCTGGCCCAGGCGCAGCAGGTAGCCTTGACCACGCCGCGCATGGGGCAGCAGGTCGATATGTTGCTGCCACCAGCTGAGGATGCCTGGTGGCGTGAGTAGGCGAGGCAAGAGCCCCGGATTGCTATTCTGTTGTCATCTCAATGATTAAGCTGACAGGGGGCGGCCGTATTTTTTGGAGGGCGATGTCTATGCAAATTCTGACGTATAAGCGTACTCATACTGGCGATCCTGATGATCGCGGTATTTTCGGGGTGAATGGTTGCATGGGCATGGTGCGAGCCTACAAATACGATGCAGTCATTGGTGTAGGAGGTATCGGTGCCGAACCCAAGGCCTACGGAATCGACGGAAAGATTACGTGGGTAGGCGTGAATCCGAAGGTGTTAACCGGCACAGGGGAACCGCCGCAAATAGCGTTTGAGTACTTCGTCTTGTTTGATGCACTTGGCCCAGAGTTACACTCATTGGCGCCCTATCTGGCCCAGCGTATGTATCAAGGCAAAGTGCGGTATCTTCTCAAAAGCTACAGTGCGCCGGAGCAGCGGGAGGCAGAGGGCATTGTGCAGTGGGCGAAGGCTGCATTAGCGGCAGGTGTAAGTACGGAGACTAAAAACCAAAACCGCTTGGCGGTTGGCTCCCAATGTACCTGCAAGTTAGCTGTGGCGGTTGTCAGGACAGCTGATTCCGCCCCTAGGCAGACTAGGCGGTGTGGCCCGAGTCGCGGTAAATGCTAATTGGTGGGCCTGCCTGGCGAGCAAGATGACGCTGTGCTTGAATACAGTCGTGGTACCGCGTCATTCCCCGTGGCAATCGATATTCAAATCCGAGTCTAGGCCTATGTTTTCATTTCTTCACAAGAAACCGACATCGTCCGAGCGAGACTTGGAGCAGCTTATCTTTGATGTCGCTGAGCATCAGGCAGACAAGGATTTTCGCGAGCTCTACGCACTCATGCAAGGTAAGCAGGTCTTCGTTCCCATCGACAAGGCCTCGATTCCGGCGGGCGCCGCTGTCGGGGAGCAGTACGTCACAACAGCGAATGATTGCCTCAAAATGCAGTATGTGATCGGACCAAATGGTCAGCTTCTCGCTCCCAGCGCGACATGCGAGGACTCTCCGATGGTCAAGAACGGCTATGTCGGCATGGAGTGGACGGCGTTTCTGCAGATGGTCGCCAAGCTCGATAACTCGTTCTTTGGCGCACTACTTCAAGGAAAGACATCCTGGGTTGCGTTTGATCGCGATCGAATCAGCTACATACTCGGCGGTGCTTGGGACCGGCCCATAGACTAAGGGCAGCTCAAAAAAACGCCGACGTACTGTCGGCGCACATGATTCGTTGAGCTATTCCGGTTGCCAAGACTCCAGGTGTCGCTTTTCGTCTTTTGGCAGCTACAAACCCAAGGCCTGGCTCAGGCTGGCGATTTCCTGGCGCCATTGCTGCTGAGCCTGCGGTCTTTGCTGGCGCGGCTTGCGGCCCAGGTCGTCGGCCAGGCGTGCTTCCAGCTCGCACAAGCGGGCCAGCATCTGGTCGGTATCACTGGCCGCAGCGGGTGCGACTGGCGCTGGGGCAGGACGACTGAGGGGGGCGGGTAGTACCTCCAGCATGCGGGCATAGGCCTGGGCAGCATCCTGCCATTGCTCTATCCGGCCATCGCGTATCAGCCAGTAGCGGTTGCAGGCGCGCTCTATCAGCTCCCGGTCATGCGATACCAGCAACACACCGCCGGCATAGCCGAGCAGGGCTTGCGCCAGCTCGGCCTTGCCATCCATATCCAGGTGGTTGGTCGGTTCGTCCAGCAGCAGGAGATGGTAGCTGGCCAGCGAGAGCCCCAGGAACAGCAGGCGGGAGCGCTCGCCGCCACTGAGTGTCGCCACCTTCTGGCCATGCCGGGGGTAGGCAAAGCCGGCGCTGATCAGTGCCCTGCGCCTGTCCATCTCGGCGATGCGGCCGGATAGGCGGGCAAAGGGCGCCAGGGCGCTCATCAGGTCATCGTCGTCGCGCAGCTGCTGTTGCGACTGATCGTAGTACCCAACGGCAGCCTGACTGTGGAACTGGATGCCCTCAGTCTGGGCGTCGTGCTGCAAGGCCTGCCAGCATTGCCGCAGCAGCGAGGACTTGCCCAGGCCGTTGGCGCCCAACAGCGCAACCCGGTCGCCAGCCTTGAGGCTACAATCTTCCACCGTAAACAGCGGCGGCAGGCCTGCGGCGGGCCTGACCGGCAACGCGCTCAGCGCCAGCAGGCGGTCGGCCGCCAGGGCCTGGCCTTGCAGGGCCAGGCGCCACGGCGGGCCCTGGGTGACGAAGGTCTGCTCCTCGCGTAGCCGGTCGGCCCGCTTCTGTATGACCTTGGCCTTGCGTGACAGGTCTTCGTTGTCGTAGGTACGACCCCAGATGGCCAGACGCTGGCTGCTGCTGGTGAGCCGGTCTATTTCCTTCTGCTCGGCGGCATGGCGCTGGCTGGCGGCCTGGTCCATCTCGTCCAGTGCTGCCCGCGCTGTGCTGCAGGGCAGGTCAAAGCAGTACAAGCGCTTGTCGCGCAATATCCAGCTCTGCCGGGTGACATTGTCGAGCAGCCTGGCATCATGCGAGACTAGGATAAAACCGCCCGGCCAGCGCAGCAGGAATTGCTCCAGCCAGAGCAAGGAGGGCAGGTCCAGGTGGTTGCTGGGCTCGTCCAGCAGCAACATATTGGGCTCCTGCAGCAGGGCACGGCCCAGCAGCAGGCGGGTGTGCTGGCCGCCGCTCAGGCCCGAAACAGGCACCTGGGCGTGATGGGGCTCGAAGCCCAGCTCCCCTAGCATGGCATCAGCGCGCCAGTGAGCATCGGGCTGGTTGCCCACGGCTGCGCAGAGGGCGGCATGGAGGGTCAAGCCGGCCAGCTCGGCGGGCAGATGCTGCTCCACATGTTGCAGGCGACAGGCGCGGGCGTGGTGCACGGTACCGGCTGTGGCCTCGCGGGTGCCGGTCAGCAAGCCTAGCAGGGTGCTCTTGCCGCAGCCGTTGTGGCCCAGCAGGCCTACGCGGTCGCCCAGGTTGAGGGTAAAGGACAGATCCTGGAACAAAGCGCCGTCGGCGGTATCCAGTTGCAGTGAGAGTGCGGAAATCAGTGTAGTCATCGCTCTTGCCATATTTTTGGGATGCAGGCATCCACATCAACACAAGCGCTGACGACAGGAGTCGGGAAAGGACTCAGGAAAAGCGGAAGAAGGGCTTTTCGGCAGGAATGAGGGCTTTGCTCCGACCCACTATCGCAACGCGACAGAAATGGGGCAGGAGCGGGCGTACATGCCATAAAGGCGTGCGAACCAGACGGTGCACGAAGACAGAACCATATTGACCTCCTTTCTTTGCAATGAGGTGTGGCGGTGGGGCGCCAACAAACGCGGCGAGGCGTTTGCTGCACCCAGAGTTCCCTACTTTAGCCGGCCGTACCGCTGGTGATCAAGCGGCTGGGTATTTTGCCGCCAGTTTCTGCAGTGTGCTGATACCGCGCAGGGTAGTCTTGAGCTTGCATGTCTTCTCGAACAGCCTATTGCTGAATTCCGACTCGCTGGGTTGTTGTCGGCGCAGCCAATACACCTCGCGGCCATGTATGTGGAAATCGTCGTGTTCGTTGCGCATGGCCAGCAGGGTGGCCTGTTGCGCAGGGCTCATGGGCTGGGCCAACAGGCAGACCGCCAGTGGGCCGCTGCCTGCCCTGGCCATCTCGAAAGCCGGATGGCTGGCGATGGCGGCCACTTCGGCATCGCTGCGGACAAAGGTGGCTACTTCGTAGCCCAGCGTCTGCTGCAGATGCAGGGCGATGGCCTGTTCAAGCTCAAGGGCTGGGCGCTCGTCGCGATCAAAGATGACATTGCCGCTGGCGATAAAGGTCTCCACGCCCGTCAGGCCCAGGGCCGACAGGTGCCGGCGCAGGTCTTCCATCCTGACATTGTGGCCACCGACATTGATGGCGCGAAGAAAGGCGATCTGGCGGGGCATGGTGGTGACTGGCAGAGTTGGCTGGGTCAAGACCCTAGCCGACAAAGTAGCGCTGGGTCTCGCTGGCCAGCTTTTCGAAGGCTTGCTTCTCCTGGCTCTGCTCGGCCATCTCGGCCAGCCTGGCGTCGGTTTCGCGCAATCGGCCTGCCATCATGATGGCCAGGTTGCGGTAGAGCTTGGTTTCCAGCCCGGCCAGGCGCGGCATGCTGGCACGCTTGAATACCAGCACCCGCACATCGTCTATGGCCACCACGCTGGCAGAGCGCCAGCCGAAATCAATCAGGGCGAGCTCACCAAAGGTCTCGCCCGGCCCCAGCCGGGTCAGCTCGTGCTCGGTGATGCCGGCGAAGCGGTTGACGGCTACCGTACCGGACAGCAGTACGTAGAGCTCGCTGCCGTCTTCGCCTTCGTTCAGCAGGCGCTTGCCGGCCGGGTGCTGCTCGAACTGGCAGGCGGCGAGATACTGGCGGGCTTCTTCGGCGGTAAAACCGCCAAACAAGCGCACCGATTGAACCAGTCGCTGTACCAGGGCATCGTTGTTCTGCATGGTTATCCTCGGGTTTCGAAGGCTGCCAGCAGCTTCTGGTGTATGCCACCGAAACCGCCATTGCTCATGACCAATACATGATCGCCAGGCCGCGCTTCGGCCGCGACCGCTGCTACCAGCTTAGTCAAATCATCGTGGGCCTGGGCGATTTCACCCATGGGTGCCAGGGCCTCGGCGGCGTCCCAGCCCAGGTTGGCGCCGTAGCAGTACACTCTGTCGGCTTCGCTCAGGCTGGCGGGCAGCGCTTGCTTCATGGTGCCCAGCTTCATGGTGTTGGAACGTGGCTCCAGTACGGCCAGGATGCGTGACCGGCCTATTTTCTGCCGCAGGCCGGCCACGGTGGTGGCGATGGCGGTGGGGTGGTGGGCAAAATCGTCGTAGACGGTCACGCCATGGACGGTGCCGCGTACCTCCATGCGGCGCTTGACGTTGCGGAAGCCGGCCAGGGCGGCGATGCCGACTTCGGGCGTGACACCCACATGGCGGGCAGCGGCCAGGGCAGCGAGGGCGTTGAGCTGGTTGTGCTCGCCCATCAGATCCCAGCGCAGGCGACCTTGCGGGACGCCGTCGAGGATAATGTCGAAACCATCGTCGTGTACCGCGCCGACCTGCCAGCCCTCGGCACCGCCGAACCGTGCCACCGGCGACCAGCAACCGCGCTTGAGCACCCGCTCCAGGCTGTCCTCGCGGCCATTGGCCACGATCAGGCCCTGGCTGGGTATGGTGCGGACCAGGTGGTGGAACTGGGTTTCGATGGCGGCCAGGTCGGCAAAGATGTCGGCGTGGTCGAATTCGAGGTTGTTGAGGATGGCAGTACGGGGCCGGTAGTGGACGAACTTGGACCGTTTGTCGAAGAAAGCGGTGTCGTATTCATCGGCCTCTATCACAAAGAAAGGCGAGCGGCCGCCGGGTTCCTGCCGTGGTTCGCCGGGCAGGCGGGCTGATACGCCGAAGTTCTCGGGCACGCCACCCACCAGAAAGCCTGGCGCCAGCCCGGCGTATTCCAGTATCCAGGCCAGCATGGAGGTGGTGGTGGTCTTGCCGTGGGTGCCGGCCACAGCCAGTACCCATAGGGGTTGCGCCGGATTGCGCAACACATGCTCGGCCAGCCATTGCGGGCCGGAAACATAGGGCAGGCCGGCGTCCAGTATGGCTTCCATCAGCGGATTACCGCGCGTCACCACATTGCCGATAACGTAAATATCAGCCTTGAGATTGATCTGTTCGGGCGAGTAGCCTTCAATGAGTTGTATACCAGCTGCTTCGAGCTGGGTGCTCATGGGTGGGTAGACATTGGCATCGCAGCCTGTCACGGTGTGGCCGGTGGCGCGAGCAAGCTGGGCGATACCGCCCATGAAGGTGCCACAGATGCCAAGAATATGGATGTGCATAGAGTCCTGTTTTGCGATCGCCCCGGCTCAGTTGCGCGAAGCTCTGGTAATATAAGTGGTTGACGATAAATGAACGAACGCTCGATGACGCCTTCCCAGTCACCCACTCTGACGCCGTCGGATATCGCCCGCATTGCGCTCAAGCGCCTTGCCGAGCTGGGTTTGCCGCCGACACCGGAAAACTATACGAAATTCTACAACGCCATTGCCGCAATCAAGTCCCCCACGGATAAAAGCGACGAGGAATTGAAGAGTGCGTATCAGGTGCTGTTCCGTGTTTCAGACGTGCTCGACGGCATGAGCGAGACCTCGGAAGTGCTGCTGGAAGACCTGTTGCGTGGCAGCGAGGTCATGGATCAGTCGCTGGATGCCCTGCGCAGCAGCCACGATGCCGACACGCTGGAACAGGTGTTGAGCACCTTGATCGAATCCACCGGCACGGTCCGCCAGACGGTGAATGCCTCGCATCGTGACCTGCAGGAACTGAAGGCGACCATGGACAAGATACAGTCCGACCTCGCCATCAACCGCAAGACGCTGGAGCAGGATCCATTGACCGGGGCGCTCAACCGCCAGGGCCTGGAGCATCTGCTGACCCGTGAAGTGAAGCGCGCCCGTCGTGCCAATCTACCGCTGACGGTAGGCATACTGGATCTGGACGAGTTCAAGCAGGTAAACGATAGATTCGGCCACCTGGTGGGCGATAAGGTGCTGATGCATTTCTCCAGCATAGCCAAGGCAGTGCTGCGCGAGAGTGATGTGCTGGTGCGTTACGGTGGCGAGGAGTTCCTGGTGCTGCTGCCCGAAACCGACTTGAACGGCGCACGCTTCCTGGTGGACCGCCTGCGCCAGGTCAACGCCAAGACGCCCTTCTTCCATCACAGCCAGCATATCGACATCCGCTTCTCGACCGGTGTGGCGCAGCTGAAGCAGGACGAAAACGGCCATGCCATGCTGATACGGGCTGATGAAGCCATGTACCAGGCCAAGAACAGTGGCCGTGATCAGGTGATCTTTTCCGACTAGTCGCGCCATCACAGTCTAGCCACGGGCCGGTGTATACACCGGCCCGTTTTGTTTTCTGGGCCACCGCCGGTCGCCTGGCAGGGGGCTGTTGTGGGTGTGTGACATTTTATGTCTTGACATTTTATGTCGAAAATCCTAACTTCAGCACACACGGCCATCAGCAGGACGCGACAGGCGCGCACCGATGGCCGCAGGTAGAAGAGGTGGGAAATGACCGAGTTTCAAAGCAGGATGGAAACAGCCGCGCGCATTGCCGAGGCGGTCTATGGGCTGACCGTGGAGTGGCAGCCGATACCGGGCGAGGTGGAGGTGGTGCAGGCCACGCTGGCCGGGCGTGAGGAGCTGCCCATCTACCTGACCCATAGCGGCGAACAGATCATCTGCATCTGCTATCTCTGGCACGACAAAGAGGTGCTGGCAGAGCGCCGGGTGGCGCTGTTGGAGGCGCTGCTGGATTTGAACATCCCCATGCCGCTATCGTCGTTTGCGCGGGTGGAGGGCTGGTTCGTGGTGTATGGCGCGCTGTCGCGTCAATCCCGTGCCGAGGAGCTGGCGCAGGAGCTGGCTACCCTCAGCGAAAACGCGGTGGATGCGCTGGATGCGTTTGCCGAGTATCTGAAGTAAGCGAGAAGGAGCGTCATCATGTCTATCTTCAACAAGATCGTTACGGCAGTACGCGGCAGTGTGCGTGAGTTGGGCGAGGCGGTGGTGGATGCCAACGGCACCCGCATCTACGAGCAGGAAATCACCGATGCCCGCCATGCCCTGACCCAAGCCAGGCAGGACCTGACCATGGTGATGGCCAAGGAAATGCAGGCCGGGCGCGAGATCGAGCGGCTGGCAGCTGAGATGGGCCGCTTCGAGAACCACGCCGTGGCCGCCATGGACAAGGGCGAAGATGCCCTGGCACTGGAAGTGGCAGACCGCATCGTGGCGCTGGAGACCGAGCTGGCAGCACAGCAGCAGGCCCGCACGGAATTCGCCGCCAGCATTGCCAGGCTGAAGGAGCTGATCAAGCAGGCCGAGGCCAAGGTGCGCGAGCATGAGCGCGAGCTGGTGATGGCCAGGACCACCGAGAGCGTGCATCGGGCGACGCAGTCTATCTCGCACAGCATGGGCTCGGGCGGCTCCAAGCTGCTGTCGGCCAGGGAGTCGCTGGAGCGCATCAAGCAGCGCCAGCAGGATCTGGCCGACCGGATGACGGCGGCGGCCGAGCTGGACAATGAGATAGGCGGGCAGGCGCTGGAGCGCAAGCTGGAAGCGGCCGGCATAGGTGAGAACGCTGGCCGGCGCGATGCGGTGCTGGCGCGGATTGCTGCCCGTCGTGCGGCCCCTGCGGATGCGCCGAGCGATGCCTAAGGTACCGGCACGCTGGGGCGAGGCCGAGCCGGCCATCAAGGCGGTGCAGGTGGCATTCGATGTGGAGGAGGCGGTGCTGCGTGCGGTGCGTTATGCCGCCTATCGCAATGAGCTGTCACCGTCGGATCAGATACGGCAGGTGTTGAACCTGCCCGTATCCACCCGCCCCAAGCGGCCACGTTTGACGGTGTCGCTGGCCGAGGCGGACTACCATGCATTGGGTGCCCGCTTTGGCCTGGCGGCCGAGGACAGGCTGGCCATCAAGGAGCGGGTGACGGCGGAGCTGATCGCCTTTGCCCAGCGCCACCCGCCGCCGCCTTGATGCGGTATGGCGCGCATGACATAGGACAATAACAAGATGCTTGATGTAATCACGACCACACTGGCCAGCTACCCCACCAATCTGCTGACGGTATTGCTGGGCGTGCTGCTGATCTATTGGGTGCTGGCGCTGTTCGGGCTGCTGGACCTGGATGCCTTGGATGTCGATCTGGATGCCGACCCTAGCGAACTAGGGCAGATCGCCAGCTATGTGGTGGCCTTTGGCCTGACCGGCGTGCCGTTCTCCGTCGTGATTAGCCTGGTGGTGCTGATTGCCTGGTTGCTGTGCTACCTGGCAGACCGCTACCTGCTGTTCTGGATGCCGGGCTGGATGACGCTGCTGGCCGGTACAGTGGTGCTGATCGTGGCCCTGGCGGCTGCCGTATTTGTCACCGCACGCGCGCTGCGCCCCATGCGTGGTCTGTTTGTGGAACACAACGCCCGGGGCAATGCCAGCCTGGTGGGGCTGAGCTGCCAGATCACCACCCTGAAGGTGGATGAGCGCTTTGGCCAGGCCAATGTGGAAACCGAGGGTACAGCCATCGCCATCCGGGTCAGGGCCGCTGCGCCCAACGGTCTGGTCAAGGGTTCGGTGGCCACCATCATCAGCTACGACGAAGGCAGTGGTTGCTACGAGGTGGTGGAGTCCCCGCTGATTTGATGCCTACGCAATAGCCGTTCAACAATAAATTACCAGATTACCCGCTACAGAGCCTCGCCAGGGGCCGTCAGCTCAAGGAGAAATACCCCAATGGAAGCCATACTGATCGCTGTCGGCGTACTTGCCGTCATTATTTTCGGCATCTTTGCCTTGTTCGCGAAGTTCTACAACAAGGTGGAGCAGGGCCATGCCCTGATCATCAACAAGCTCAAGGCCGTGCCGGATGTCACCTTCACCGGTGGGGTGGCCTATCCCATCATCCACAAGAAGGAGACGATGGAGATATCGCTCAAGACCATCGTGATAGACCGCTCGGGAAAGGAGGGATTGATCTGCGCCGACAATATCCGCGCCGACATCAAGGTCACCTTCTTTATCCGCGTCAACAAGACCGCCGAGGATGTACTCAAGGTGGCGCAGGCTGTGGGCTGCGCCCGTGCATCTGACCAGTCTACTTTGGAAGAGCTGTTCTCGGCCAAGTTCTCCGAGGCGCTCAAGACGGTGGGCAAGTCCATGGATTTCGTCGATCTCTACCAAGCGCGCGACCGATTCCGCGACGAGATCATCCGCCAGATAGGCGACGACCTGTCCGGCTATGTGCTGGACGATGCGGCCATTGATTTCCTGGAGCAGACGCCCATAGAGAAGCTGGACCCCAGCAATATCCTGGACGCCCAGGGCATACGCAAGATTACCGAGCTGACGGCGGTGGAGCACGTGCAGACCAATGAGCTGCAGCGCAATGAGCAGATGCAGATCAAGAAGAAGGATGTGCAGACCACCGAAGCCTTGCTGGAGCTGGAACGGCAGCAGGCCGATGCCGAGGCGCGGCAGCAGCGCGAGATCACCTCGGTGCGTGCCCGCGAAGAGGCGGAGGCCGCCAAGGTGCAGGCCGAAGAAAAGCTCAAGGCCGAAACCGCCCGTATCAAGATGGAGCAGGACCTGGCCGTACAGAACGAGAACATGAAGCGTGAAACCGAGGTGGCGGAAAACAACCGCAAGCGCGCCGTGGCTATCGAGGAAGAAAAGGTCGTCCGTGCCCGCGAGCTGGAGGTGGTGGCACGTGAGCGCGAAGTGACCTTGCAGGAGATAGACAAGGAAAAGGCGGTTGAGGTCGAGAAGAAGAACATCGCCGAGGTGATACGCGAGCGAATAGCCGTGGAACGTACCGTGGCGGAGCAGGAAGAGGCCATCAACGAGCTGCGGGTGGTATCGGAAGCCGACCGCAACAAGAAAGCGACCGTGATCAGCGCCGAAGGACGGGCTGCCGAGCAGATGGTGGTGGATGTGAAGGCGGCCGAGGCCGAGGAGCTGCGTGCCAAGCACAAGGCAGCCGAGCAACTGACGCTGGCGGAGGCCAAGCTCAAGGTGGCCGAGAAGGAAGCCGAGTCGAAGAAGCGCGAGGCCGAAGGCATAGAGGCACTCAGCGCGGCAGCCGGCCTGGCAGAGGCCAAGGTGATGACGGTGCAGGCCGATGCCAAGGAGAAGGATGGCATGGCGGCGGTGCGGGTGAAGCTGGCCGATGCCGATGCGGTGGCCAAGTTTGGCCATGCCGAAGCCAGCGCGCTGAAGGACAAGCTGGAAGCCGAGGCCACCGGCAAGGAAAAGCTGGGCCTGGCCGATGTGCATGTGCGCCTAGCGGATGCCGATGCCTTGCGCCAGCAGGGCGAAGCTGAAGCGTCTGCCATCCAGGCCCGCTTCGTGGCTGAGGCAGCTGGCTTGAAGGAAAAGTTTGCCGCCATGGGCGCGATGACCGAAGACACCCGCTCGCACGAGGAATTCCGTATGCGGCTGGACAACGCCCATATCGAGACCCTCAAGGCCATTGAGGCCAATACCTCGATTGCCCGCGAACAGGCCGAGGTACTGTCCACTGCGCTGGGCAACGCCAAGATCGATATCGTGGGGGGCGACGGCGACTACTTCCAACGCTTCGTCAATGCGCTGGGCATAGGCAAGGCCATAGACGCCACCATAGGCAAGAGCGAGACCCTGCAGACGGTGTTCAAGGGCCATCTTAATGGAGATAAGGACCTGCTTGCCGACGTGAAGGACATCATGGGCAATGTGGGTACGGATGATCTGCAGAACCTCACGGTATCGGCCTTTCTGGCCAAGGTCATGAGCGAAGGCAGTGAGGAGCAGAAAGCCTTGATAGGCCAGTTGCTGGGCAAGTTTGGGCGTAAGTAAGGTGCTGATGATGGTGACCAATTGCATACGTTGCAGCGACCAAGTGTTGGCAACGACCGAACTGAGCCCCGGCCTAAAGGCCGATAGCTGTGCCCAATGCCACGGTAGCTGGCTGGCCATGGAGGGCTGGCGCAGCTGGCGTGCCAGACGCCAGCTTGTGGGCAAGCCCGAACCGGTGGTGGTGGGTGGCGAGGATGTCGCCGCCGAGGTGGCGCAGGCGGCGGCCTGCCCGCACTGCCAACGTTTGATGAACCGCCTGCGGGTGGCGGCCGGGCTGCCGTTCCGGCTGGACCATTGCGCTGCCTGCCAGCATGTCTGGCTGGATGGGAATGAGTGGGCTGCCCTGAGCCAGTATGGCTACGATGGCGTGCTGGATGAGGTGGTGTCAGCGCAGTGGCAGCGACGGGTGCGCGAGGCGGAGGCTGTGGCCCACCGGGAATCGGCCTGGCGCAGCCGCTTGGGCGAGGCGGTCTACCAGGAAGCTGTGCGGCTGAGGCAGTGGCTCGACAGCCAGCCCAACCGTGCCGAGCTGTTGGCCTACCTGAGCCGCGATGACAGCAAGAACCATTGATCCAGAAACCGCGCAGGGCGGCAAGGCTGCCCTGCGCCATGATTGAGTACCGATGCAGACCACAGACCAAGAAACCGACCTGCAGGTGGCGGAGAGCGGCGGCTATGAGCTGGTAAAGGGCCGCCTGGCCAAGCAGGGCCGCGAGTTGGAGGGCAAGACCGAGGCGCTCAATACGGCACGCCTGGCCGAGTTTGGCGAATCCAGGCTGGCCCTGGCTGCCAGGGTGCGGGCCCGGACCGAAAGCAATTGCACCGCCCGCGACATCGTCCGGGTGGGCGATACCCTGCTGTTTGGCTACAACGTGTTCCTGGGGCTGAAACAGGAGACCCGCATCAGCGATGTGTTCGGCCTCTACCGTCTGGCAGAGTCGGCCGATGGCCCCGAGCTGGAGGCACTGCCGCTGGCGGACAGCCTGCTGGCTGACGCTCGCTTCGAGCAGGATTTTCGCGAGCTGTATGGCTATTACAAGGAGGCCAGCCTGCTGCAACTGCGGCTGGTCAATGGCAAGCTGCTGGCGGCATTCAAGACCGGCCCCAGCATGCAGAACCTGCGGGTGTTCCGCTGGGAGCTGGCGGTCGATGGCAGTGCCAGTTACATCGACAATCGCGGTGAGCGCGATATGGCTCTGCCACCCAGCCATGATTTTGAGTGGCAGGCCACCACCCGTGAGCAGCATGTGCTGGGGCGCCATCCTCACGTCAATGTTCTCGATACCGTGTTTGTCGAGACGGTGGGGGGCGACCTGACCATCAAGGTGGAAAACAATACCGAGACCGGCCTGGGCATCTATAGCGAGCCGGTGGAGGACAGCACCCAATCCCTGATGGATGCCGACATCCAGTACGCCCGCGCGGGCGGCGTGCTGCTGCTGAAGATACGGCCATACCGGGAGGCTGCTTACCGTTACCTGGTCTTCAACCCCCGTACCCGCTCGGTGCAGCGTATCGATGCCCTGGGCCAGGCCTGCATCAGCCTGCCCGAGGATCAGGGCATCATCTTCCCCGGCGGCATCTACTTGGCCAGCGGCGAGTACAAGGACTTCGGCCCTGACTGCGCCGGCATGGGATTCGACCGGCTTATCCGCTCGCCCAATGGCGAGGATGTGCTGTATGTCTTCTGCAATCTGGAGGCGGGCCGCTACGGTCTGTTTCCTTACAACCTGATACACAAGCGCCTGGCCAATCCCATCGTCGGCCATGGTTATGCCCTGTATGCCGATGGGCGCATGCTGGCGTTTTCGGTCGATGCCGACGAACCGGTCAGGCTGCATCCCATGCAGCTGTGGGATACGCCTTTTCATACCGACGAGCATGCGGCTGGCGCGACAGAGAAGCAGAGCTTTCTGGGCAAGCTGGGCAATGGCGAGCTGGTGCGCGGCATTGCCGAGCTGTTTGGGCTGGCCCGCGCCGCACAGGCATCGGCCCCGGCACGCGCCATGTATGAAGACCTGGAAAAGCGTGCGCGCCGCGTGGTGGATGGCTATTTCTGGCTGACCACACCGGAAGTCGATCTGGCGGAGGGCCTGAAACAGCTGGCCCATACAGCCAGACTGATGCTGGACGAGTTCGACAAGGTTGAGCAATACCGCCGCACGGCCGCACAGGCCATCGCCGAGGCTGAGGCCAATCAGGCGGCACTGGTGGCCGAGATCAAGCGCACTATCTGGCAGCACCCGCGCCAATTTACCGAGTTGCTGGATCGCCTGCGGCAGGCAAGAGGCAAGCTGCTGACGCTGAAAGACCTGCGTTATATCGATACGGCCCGGATTGCCGAGCTGGATGCCATCCTGGCACGCGAGCAGGACCTGCTGGGCGAAGGGGCGGTGCGCTTCCTGTCGGAGCCGGCAGCATTGGCGGCGTTTGATGCCCAACTGGCCGAGATTGCCAGCAAGGTGCCGGGTGCGGCTACCGTTGCACAGCTGGCGCCGCTGCTGAGCGCGCTGGACGATGTGGGTGACAGCCTGGATCTGCTGACCGAAACCCTGGGGGCGCTCAAGGTGGGCGACGCAGTGCTGCGCACGCGGTTGCTGGATGCCATTTCCACGGTTTATGCCAGGGTCAACCAGTTGCGTGCCGAGGCCGGCAACCGCAAGAAGCAGTTGGGTGTGGCCGAGGCCCAGGCGGAATTCGGTGCCCAGCTCAAGCTGTTTGGTCAGAGCCTGGACAATGGCCTCAACCTGGCGGCAACGCCGGAAGCCTGCGATGAGCAATTGGCCAGGCTGGTGGGTCAGCTGGAGGAGCTGGAAGGCCGCTTTGGCGAGCATGAGGCCTTCCTGGGCGATATCCTGGGCAAGCGCGAGGCGGTATTCGAGGCCTTTGAAGCCAAGCGCCAGGGCCTGTTGGCAGAGCGGCAGCAGAAACTCGGCAGCCTGAAGGCGGCGGCAGACCGGCTGGCGGCCGGCATCGCCAAGAAGATAGGCAAGTTCGCCGATGCCACTGCGCTGCAGACCTATTTCGCGGCCGACCAATTGGTACTCAAGCTGCGTGAATTGATCGCCAGCCTGCGTGGCGCGGGCGACAACGTCAGTGCCGACCAGTTGGAAGGGCAGCTCAAGTCGGCCCAGGATCAGTCGGTGCGCGCCTTGCGCGATCAGGCTGACATCTTTGAGGATGGCGGCAAGCTGATACGGCTGGGCAAGCATCGATTCAGTGTCAGCCAGCAGGCGCTGGAGCTGGCATTGGCTGTGCGGGACGACACGCTATGTGTCCACCTCAGTGGGACAGACTATACCGAACCGGTTGCAGATGACCGGCTGGCCGGGCTGCGCCCCTTTTGGGGGCTGGCACTGCCATCCGAGAGCCCGGATGTGTACCGTGCAGAATTCCTGGCCTGGCAGCTGCTGCGCGCGGCGGAGCAGGGGCGCGAGGGCCTGAGTAATAACCAGTTGGATGTGGCTGCGCTGGAAGGCACCCTGTTGCAGAAGGTGCAGACCTTTGCTGCCCCCCGCTATCAGGAGGGTTACCAGAAGGGCGTGCATGACGAGGATGCCAGCCGCCTGCTGGCGGACTTGCTACCCATGCGCACAGCCGCCGGTACACTGGCCATCCCGCCCCGGATCCGGGCTGTTGCCCAGTTGTTCTGGGCCAGCCTGGACGAGGCCCATCAACATGCCCTGGCCTTGCGTGCGCGTCAGGCCAGCTTGCTGCTGGGCGAGTTCGACGAGCGCGGCGCCCAGCAGCAGTTGGTGGCTGAACTGGCCGAACAGCTGGAGCGTTGGCAGCAGCAGGCAGGCTTTGAGGCGGCCGACCAACTGCCGGCTGCCGTGCTGGTGGCCAGCTACCTTGCCGAGGAGCTAGGCCAGACAGTGCTGCAGTTTGTGCTCTCGGCAGCGGCTGACGACCTGGCGCAGGCTTTTGTGCGCACCCTGACCGAGCGCGGCCATTTTGGCGACTGGCGCGATGCCTTGGGGCATGCAGGCCTGGCACAGCGTTGGCGTGCGGTGCAGTCCTGGTTGCAGGGCTATGTCCGGCGCCATGGCGGCTCTGCCCATTTTGTGGCTGAGGCCGCTGCCGTACTGCTGGCTGATCTGCCCAGGCAGCGCGTCAACGCTGTGCTGGAGGTGGAGGTGACAGGTTTGCTGGGCCAGCATCCCCGCCTGCAGGACGGCCGCTTGCGGCTGACCCTGGATGATTTCGCCCAGCGCCTGCGCCACCATGTGGAGCAGGTGTTGCCAGGCTTCGAGCAGTACCAGGCACTGCGTGGCGAACTGCTGGGACGTGAGCGGGAGCGGCTGCGTTTGAAGGATTTCCAGGCCAAGCCGCTGAGCAGCTTTGTGCGCAACAAGCTGATCTCGGAAGTCTATCTGCCTCTGGTAGGTGCGAACTTTGCCAAGCAGATAGGGACGGTAGGCGATAGCCGCCGGGTGGACCAGATGGGCTTGCTGCTGCTGATATCACCGCCAGGCTATGGCAAGACCACCTTGATGGAATATCTGGCCAACCGCTTGGGGCTGGTATTCGTGCGTATCAACTGCCCTTCGCTGGGGCACGAGGTCAGCTCGCTCGACCCGGCTGATGCACCTGATGTCACCGCCAGGCAGGAGCTGGAAAAGCTGAATCTGGCGCTGGTGATGGGCAATAACGTGATGCTCTACCTGGACGACATCCAGCATACCCACCCGGCCTTCCTGCAGAAGTTCATCAGCCTGTGCGATGCTACCCGCCGCATCGACGGCGTATGGAATGGCCAGCCCCGCACCTGTGACCTGCGCGGCAAGAAGTTCGCCATTGTCATGGCAGGTAACCCCTATACCGAGTCGGGCGATGTATTCAAGATTCCCGATATGCTGGCCAACCGGGCGGACATCTACAATCTGGGCGATGTGCTGGGCGGCAAGGAGGAGTTGTTTGCCCTCAGCTATATCGAGAACTGCCTGACCAGCAACCCGGCACTGGCGCCGCTGGCCAACCGTGACCCGGATGACTTGCATCGCTTTCTGCGCATGGCGGCCGGTGAAGAGATACCGCCGTCGGCGCTTTCCCATCCCTACGGCCAGGCCGAGATCAGTGAGATCGTAGGGGTGTTGCAGCGCTTGTTACGCTTGCGCGATACGGTGATGAAGGTCAACGCCAGCTATATCGCCTCGGCCGCCCAGGCTGATGCCTATCGCACAGAGCCAGCCTTCAAGCTGCAGGGTAGCTACCGCAATATGGCCAAGCTGGCAGAAAAGGTGAATGCCCTGCAGAGCGAAGCCGAACTGGCCCAGTTGTTGGCTGACCACTACCAGGGCGAGGCGCAGACGTTGACCGCCGGTGCCGAGGAAAACCTGCTGCGCTTGGCTGAGCTGCGTGGTGGCATGTCTGCCGCCGAAGCGGAGCGTTGGGCCCAGATCAAGCGTGATTACCAGCATATCAAGCGTACCGGTGGCGACGAGGCCGATGGCGCCAGCAAGCTGGCTACCCAGCTGTCGCATATCACCGGGCAGTTGGGCGAGATACACCTAGCCCTGCAGGCCGGCCACGCCCCGCAATGGGCCGAGGGCGTGCAGGCCGCCCTGGCTGGCCTGGGCGCAGCCATGGCGGCGCAGCAGACCACGGTGCAGGTGGCTCCGCCAGACCTGGGGGATTTGTCCGAAACGGTCAAGCGCATGGCGCAATCGTTCGATACCGGGCTGGTGCCGGTGGTCAGCGCCATGAACCACAAGATAAGGCTGGACCACGATATATGGGACAGGGTGCAACTGCTCAACGAACAGTTACAGGCCATCGCCAGCAAGGTAGGCGCCGGCAAGCTGCAGCTGAAGCCACGCAGCAGCGAGCCACCGCCCGCTACCGATGAAATACCGATTTGACGGCACATATTGCCGACCCAGACTAAACCCCCTACCTAAAAGGAAGAAACATGAGTCAAGACGAAGCACGCGATTACCTGGAAATGAGCTTTCGATCCATCAGCTGCTTTGGCAACGATGGCAAGCTGGACCTAGCCGAGTTCGACCAGATACTGACCATCGCCTTGCGCGACGGTAAGTTGGACGACAACGAGAAGCGGGTACTGGCCCGTATCATCAGCCTGCTGCAGCCGGGCGAGGCCGCGGAGCTGGCACCGAGGGTTGCGCAATTGAAGGCGCTATACGACATCTAGACGCTGTGTCGCCCTTGCTACGAAGCAGGAAGCCTGCGCCTGAGTGGTAGTAAAACGGCAACGCGGAGAGTTTCCGGTAAGTAGTTTGACGGCAATTCCCTACACGGTGTGAATCGCAGACAACGTGAGCCGGCTGCGATGGAATGCGAGCCCAGTTGCAGCGCATGTGCGTCCGCGCTGCTGGCTGGGCGCTGTGAATTTGAGCCGGGCGGTACGTCGAATACCAGTCCGGCCAGGTTCAAGCTTTATCTGCCCGTATCAAGAGACTTTTGCGCCTTTGCGCCGTGCCCGCCAACGCTTGGCAGCAAACCAGGGAGCCAGTACCCAGGGGAATGCCGCGTAAGCCAATAGGCGCAGCCGCACCGCTAGCGGCACGCCTGGTGTGGTGACAAACAGGCGCAGGCGCTGAGCCTGATTGCCGGCGGTGAGCATGTCGTGGATAAAGCCTTCGCGGCGCAGCTTGGCGGCAAAGGCACTGGCCACAGCCGCTTCCTGCCCAGCCAGTTGCGCTGCTTGCAACAGGAGGGGAATCTCGACCAAGGCGCCACGCGCGCCGCGCAGCAGGCGACGGGCCACGTCAGCAGCGCTAAGGCTTGCTTGCTTGGCTGAATAGCCGCCGCGTCGGTAACGCACCAGCGGCTGATCAAGCGTGATGGCGCCACCGCCGACGATGGCACGGAACACCATCACCAGATCTTCGTAGACCACCCCACTGGGTAGCCCGCCATGCCGATCGAACAAGCGCCGGGTCCAGGCCTGGGCAGCGCCGATAACCAAGGGTGGCCGCGCTAGCCAGTCGGCGGCATTGCGGTAAGTGGCCAACTGATCGGGGCTAATGCTCTCCTGCCTGCTGCCGTCCGCATCCATGGCAATCAGACTGCCAGCGATCAGATCGGGCCGGCACCCTGCCGCCACCCAGGCGGAGGCACAAAGACTGGCCCGCTGCGGTAGCGACACATCGTCGCCGGCTGCTACCAGCAGGAGTTCACCGCTACTGAGTCGCGTTGCTCTATCCAGATGTGCGCCTATGCCCAGATTGCTGGGATTGCGGTTCAGCACGATGCGGTGTGGGCCACGGTAGTCACGCACCGCCTGCTGCATGAGCTGCCAGGTCTCGTCGCTGGAGGCGTCATCCGACAGGATGATTTCCAGATTCGCGTAGTCTTGGGCCAAAGCGCCTGCGATCGCATCGGCAATGGTGCCGGCCTGATTGTAGGCAATCAGCAGCATCGAGAGGCGAGGTGTACCGTCCGCCATCAACGGTAAACCCAGTCACCGCCTCGGCGATCCATATGCAGGGTCATGCCGTGTGCGGTCAGTTCGGCATTCCGCCATTGCCGCTCGCGCTGGCGGCGCTGATGTTTGAACCGTTGGCGGCCCAGCCAGCTGAGCCCCAACTTGCCATACAGATAGCGGTGATCGCCAAACTCCCTCACGCCTTGTTCCAGCTTCATGGCCTTCTGGGTGATGGAGCCATAATGGTGCAGCACGGCATCGCCCACCATGGCCATCGCCACGCCATGGCGGCGGCAGCGAAACAGAAACTCGGTATCCTCGCGACCGCCCAGATCACGGTCGGTATCGAAAAAGCCCAGGCGATGGAACACTTGGCGTCGCACGGCAAAGCAGACACCATGGAAGAAGTTTTCGCGCTGCTGGCCGGCCATCTCGTGGCCGAAGCGCTCACTGAAGGCGGTCAGGTCATAATCCAGCTCACCTTCGACCAAAGCCGGGCTCACTACGTCCAGCCCCTTGCGTTCGGCAGCGGCCAGGCTGCGCCCGATGGCGTCGTGACCAAACACCACATCGTTGTTCAGCAACACCACCCATGGGCTGTCGCCCACCAAGGCACCCTGAGTCCAGGCCCCGCCGCAGCCCAGATTGACCGGATTACGCAGGCTGGGCAGGTCTGGACGGCTGTCCAGCCAGGCCGGCGTGCCGTCGGTGCTGCCGTTGTCGATAATCAGCAGTGTGCTTGGGGCGACCCCTTGTGCCAGGAGTGTGTCCACGCATTGCTGGGTGTATTGCAGCTGATTGAGGACGGGAATAACGATTTGGTAGTGCATAGACGCTCAGCAATCGCGACCGGCCCAGCCCAGGCAGAGGAACAGGCAGACCAGGTACAGGTTGAAAATGCCACCATAGATGAGCGTAGTCTCGCTCAGCCCTAGCAGTACCAGCAGCAGGATGATGGCCCGTGCCCCCCGGGCGGCAGCGGCTTGCGCCGGATTGGCGGCTTCGAGCCGGCGGCTGGCCCGCCATGCATAATACAGGAGCGCCATCAGCCCCAGCATACTGGCTAGCCCCCCCGTCACCCAGGCATGCAGAAATTCATTGTGGGCATGGGTGTGTTGGGCCATGGCAGCCGGCCAGCGACCTTGCTCGACCCCGGTGCGCATCAGCGCCACGAAGCCATCGGGGCCTACGCCCAGCCATGGATGGGTCAAGATACTCTCGGCGCTGGCCCGCCACATCTCAAAGCGCATGCCCACGGAGGTGACGACGTCGCCGTTATGGTAGCGAGCCAGGTCGTTAAACAGGCTTTGCCAACGATCCTGCACCAAGGGGGAAAAGCCGGTGACCAGGGCCAGCAATAGCCCGCCCAGCACGATTCCGCCTACGCGTTGCTCGCGCCGCAAAGATGCCAGTAACAGCACAACAATGGTGATCCAGGCCATGCGTGACGATGAGAACAGGGCCGCTACGATGCCGCCGATGAGCCCAAGCCACAACAGCGAACGTCGCCAGCCCCGCTGCCAGTGTGCAGGTCTTGCCAACCAGGGCAGGAGACCAAAGATGGCGCCCAGCGCACCGACGATATTGTGAAAGTACACGCCCTGAGCCCTTGGTAAACCTTGCACCAAGGCCTGCCAAGCGCTTTGCGCACCAAGGATGATGGCGGCCACGCAACAAGCCAGCCACAAGGCGTCGGAACTGATACGTAGCCGCCGAGCAAGGAGCAGCAAGGCGCAGCTGAGCAGCAAACGCAGCGCATCCATAGCCGGAGCACTGGCTTGCCAGTTGACCGCCAGCACCAAATACCAGCTAGCGAGGGCTCCAGCCGCCAGCATGGGGGCATGGTCGGGCGGGTCAAGCAAGCCCAGCATGCGTCGGGGTTGTGCAAGGCATAGCCCTAGGGCGATACAGGCAAGCAAGACCAGTCCGACCCGGCTGTTGGCGCTGAGCGGCATGGCGGCGACAAAACTGAACAGCGCCAGCGTAGCCGTGCCGGCAAGTGCTTGAGAGGAGAAGGCGTGCAATCGGGAGGGAGCGTGCGCAGATTGGGGCTGCACCGGCTGAGTTGGGTGTTCCGTTATAGGCATGAGGCGGGATGGAATCGCAAGGAATACGCGCCACCGGCTGGCGGACCGCGATGTGTGCCAGGGGGCACGACGCTAAGACACGGACTGGCGTGCAGTCTACCATCGACCTGCGGGGCATGTCTTTTGCCAGTTATCTCATGCGGCAGTCTGGATTTGATGTTTAAGTGTTTGATTTTTATGGGTTGCTTAAGGGGGTGTCCGTATTGAATATGTCGACCAGGCCGGTGTAAGGGCTCGCGCTTGCGCTTCAAATGACCGGATCAGCAGTCACTGCGAGGCATTAGCCGTATCACCGCCGGAGCCAGGGCGATAGGCCGCCCCACTTCTTCGCCTAATTCGCGAATGGCGCGCAGGGCGGCTTCCACCGGCAGGCTTTCCAGGCAGTCGCTGACGAGGCCATCGCCACAGCCGGCGCGGAAGCAGGGTCGGCATAAATACTCGGGTGCGGCCACTATCCGATGGGGAACATGCCAAGGCCGCCATTTGCACTCACCGGTTGGGCCGAAGATGGCTACGGTCGGTGTGCCCAGCGCCGCAGCCATATGCATGGGGGCGGAATCCAGCCCGAACCATAGCTTGGCATCGGCGATCAGCGCACCAAGCTGCTTGAGTGTGAGCTTGCCACTCAAATCCAAAACGGGGCGCTGCAAGCGGGCATTGATCGCGTGGATCATCGCCATTTCGTCCGCGCTGGGGCTGGCGCTGAGCACTACCTGCTCGCCGGCAGCTGTGAGGGTGTCGATCACCGCGGCCATCTTCTCGGCTGACCAGGCTTTGAACATCCAGCGCGAGGTGGGGTGGACGTGGATATACCCTCCAGGTGCAAGGCCGGCTTCAGCCAATAAGGCGCGGACGCTCGCTACTGTTTCAGGCTCCAGCGCCAGGGTCAGCCGGCGGCTGGCTTCGGTGGGTTGCACCCCAATGTGGCGCACGGCATCGAGGTGCACCTCGATCATATGCCGCTCGCCTTGCAATTCGAAATAGCGATGGGTGAAGCTTTTGCGCCAGAAGCGGTCGGGCAGGGCATCGGGTGCCACCGACACGCGTGGCCGCAGCAATCGTACCAGCCAGGCACCGCGCCTGCGTTTGGTCAGGTGTACCACCAGATCATATTCGCGAGCCCGTAGCGCCCTTAGCAGCTGCCATTCCGCCCTCAGCCAACCCAAAAGCCCATAGGCCTTGTGCCCCTTACGGGTAATGCCGAACAGCCGGGACAGCGCTGGATGTCCGGCCAGCATGGGCTTGGTTTCTTCAAAGACCAAGGCATCCACCTCCACGCCCGCTGCAGCCAGGGTGCTGATCACCGGACTGGTCAGTAGCACATCACCATGATGCTGAAGCTTGATGACGAGGGCGCGGCGGTAAGGAGGGGCGGTCAAGGGGAGGTCTCGCTGGATGGGGTAGTGCCGGGGGCGGGTACATTGCCAGGCCCGCCAGGTCTGAACGGCAGTCCACCGTGAGCTGATGCGTATGGCCGTGGATACGGCAATAAATGTCTTTCAGTTGCATGGCGTTGATCAGCAAGAGAAAGGGGTGCTACGCAAGCGCTTGCGGCGGGAGGCGTTCTTGTCGTGGGTTGAGCTCAGCTCGATGACAATATCAACATTGCTCTCTGTCCAAACATTTGTGGATACGCATTTCCCATCCCCAACGACCGATCAGGTTGTTATTGCCCCGCAGAGAACCTCGCCTGCCATTGCCTCAATCGATCCGCAATAACTTGCGCCAGGTTCGCCGTTGGGCGCGCCAAGACATCGTGACTATGCACATTTTGGCAGAATTGATACAGGTCTGAAAAGCGGGCCGCTGCCGATTCAGTAGCCAGCGTCTTGGGGGAGAGTCCCAAGGAAAGGCCCTGCGGCTTCTGAAAACGGTCAAACCAAGCTTACATCTCGGTAGGCGTCGGCATCTCCACGGCCAGTCGCAACTGGAAGGTCCGTCACGCTGGCCGAAAAGGTGCACATCAGCCCGGCGAGTCCAGCAAAGCTGGCGCCGGGGATTGCGTAGTTGCAGGCGCTTTAGGACGTGTAGACGCTGTGTAGCCCTTGCTACGAAGCAGGAAACCTACGCCGGTGCGCAACAAAGCCCGCTCTCATGCGGGCTTTGTTGCGCTTGGGTGGTAGAAAAACGGCAAAGCAGAGGATTTTCCTTTATGTAGTTCGACTACAATTCCCTACACGGTGTGAGTCCTTTACTCTCGCTATCGCACCGTAGCATCCCCACCGACACGAGACTCGCCATGGCCCTTTACGACAACGCCGCTGCCAAAGACCTGCCGCTGGAGCAGGATCTCGATCTGCTTGCCCGCCTGCTGGCCGATACCATACGGACCGAAACCGGCGAGGACACCTTGAAACAGATTGAGGCGGTGCGCGAGCTGGCTGTGCGTTTTGTCTGGGAGGCGGACTCCACAGCGGCAGACGAACTGGCCACCACCCTGGCTACCCTGTCGCATGACAACACCGTGGCCTTGGCACGGGCATTCAGCTATTTCTCGCATCTCTCCAATATTGCAGAAGACCTGCATCACAATCGCCGCCGCCGTTACCACCGCATGCAAGGCAGCCAGCCGCAGCGTGGCAGCCTGGCGCACTCGCTGGATGCGCTGGTGGCGCGCGGTATCTCGGCCGAGGCCATCAAGAATATGGTGGCCGCTACCCTGATTGCGCCGGTGCTGACGGCGCACCCCACCGAAGTACAGCGCAAGACCCAGCTCGATTGCGAGCGCACCATCGCCCGTACCCTGACTATGCGGGATCGGCAGGCCTTGACGCCGGAGGAGCTGGAAGAGAATCAGATCGCGCTGCAGCGGGTGGTGCTGACGCTATGGCAGACCCGCGAAATCCGGGCGTTCAAGCTGTCGGTCAAGGACGAGATCGAGAATGGGCTGAGTTATTTCCGTTCGACCTTCCTGAAGCAGCTGCCGCGCATCTATATCGAGCTGGAGGACAGGCTTTCCGCGCTGACGGGTGCGCCGGTGACCTTGCCGACCTTTATGCATGTGGGTTGCTGGATAGGCGGTGACCGCGACGGCAACCCCTTTGTGACCCCGGAGGTGACCCTGCATGCGGTGGCCCGCCAGGCGGCCGTGGCGTTTGATTTCTATTTTGAGGAAGCCACCAAGCTGGAGGGCGAGCTGAGCCTGTCGTCCCGCCTGGTGACGGTGAGCGAGGCGGTGCGGCTGATTGCGGCGGGCTCGCCCGACCAGCCCATCAGCCGGGCAGAAGAACCCTACCGGCAGGCCATGGCGGCGATACGCCAGCGCATCCTGGCGACGGCCCACCTGCTGGGCAAGTTCCGGGGCGAGATACTGCCATTCGAAGGGGCGGCTCCCTATGCCTGCGCCGCCGACCTGGTTGCTGATCTGCAGGCCATTGCCACGTCGCTGGCCAGCCATGGCTCTGCCCTGCTGGCCAGTGGCCGGCTGCGCCGGCTGATACGGGCGGTCACGGTGTTTGGCTTTCATCTGGCACCCTTGGACATGCGCCAGCACAGCGGCGTGCATGAGCGCTTGGTGGCCGAGCTGTTCCAGAAGGCAGGGCTGGAGGACTACCTGGCACTGGATGAGGCTGCGCGGCGTACCGTGCTGCTGCGTGAGTTGGCCAGTGCCCGTCTGCTGGTGACGCCCTATGTTCAATACAGCGAGGAAACGGCCAAGGAACTGGCCATAGCCCGCACGGCGGCGCAGGTGCATGCCAAATATGGCGCAGCGGCTTTGCCCAACTACATTATCTCCAACGCCACCAGTGTGTCTGACCTGCTGGAGGTGGCGGTGCTGTTGAAGGAGGTTGGCCTGGTGGCGCTGTCGCCCCAGCCTTTTGCCGCCGTCAACATCATTCCGCTGTTCGAGACCATACCTGACCTGCGTGGCAGCGACAGCATTGTCCGCGAGCTGTTCGGCCTGCCTGCCTGGCGCCAGTTGCTGGCCAGCCGTGGCAATGTGCAGGAGATCATGCTCGGCTACTCCGACAGCAATAAGGATGGCGGCTACCTGACCTCCAACTGGGAGCTGTACAAGGCGGAGGTCAAGCTGGTGGAGGTGTTCCGCCAGGCGGGTATACAGATGCGGCTGTTCCATGGCCGTGGTGGTTCGGTGGGCCGTGGTGGTGGCCCCAGCTACGAGGCCATTCTGGCGCAGCCGGCGGGTTCGGTGGCGGGGCAGATACGGATTACCGAGCAGGGCGAAATCATTGCCGCCAAATACTCCGATGCCGAGGTGGGTCGCCGCAACCTGGAAACCCTGTTGGCTGCCACCTTGAGCGCCAGCTTTCCACCCGAGCAGGCATTGCAGGCCGATACGCCGGAGCGGCTGGATCTGCTGGAGCGGCTGTCGGGCATGGCCTACCGTGAGTACCGCGACTTGGTCTATGCCACACCGGAGTTCATTACCTATTTCCGGGAAGCGACGCCGATTTCGGAGATCGCTAAGCTCAATATTGGCAGCCGTCCGGCGGCACGCAAGGCTACCAACAGCATTGCCGATCTGCGCGCCATACCCTGGGTGTTCTCCTGGGCGCAAAGCCGTTTGATGCTGCCAGGCTGGTACGGGTTTGGTACCGCCATCGAGGACTACCGCCGCGAACGCGGTGAAGCGGCGATTGAAGAGCTGGCTGCCCTGTACCGTGACTGGCCCTTCTTCCGGGCCACCATCAGCAATATGGAGATGGTGCTGGCCAAGAGTGACATCCAGATCGCCAGCCGCTATGCCACGCTGGTAAAGGATGCCGATATTGCGGCGCGCATCTTTGGCCGCATCAAGGCTGAATGGCGGCGGGCGGTCGATGCGGTGCTGGCCATCACCGGCCACAAGGAGTTGCTGGGTGATAACCCGCTGCTGGCGCGCAGCCTGAAGAACCGGCTACCCTATCTGGACCCGCTGAACCATATACAGGTGGACCTGATCAAGCGGTTCCGCGAGGGCGACGAGAGCGAGGATGTGCTGTATGCGATACATCTCACCATCAACGGTATTGCGGCCGGCCTGCGCAACAGCGGCTGAGCCGGCTGTGTGCCGGCGGCGTGGGCGCAGCCCGCGCCACCGGTTGAGCATCACCAGGCTGTCAGCCCTTTGGGTGTTGGTGGTGATGGCTGCTTTACCGGCAAGGGCACTGCCTACTGATTTCAACGACAAGGTGGAGTCAGCCCTGCTGTGCCGCTCGGACTGGAGCACGGCGTTCTGGCAAAGCTATTTCGACAAGCACCTGCAGACCAGCATCCGCGATTGGGGCGAGGCACGCTGGTGGAGCTCACAGGGGGCGCAGCTGGGTGGGGCCAGTACGGTGGAAATCTTCACCAATGTCGACACCAGCCGTGCGCTGATGCTGGGGGTGCTGATTGCCCAGCCGGTGGAGGAGGTCAAGCGCACGCTGGAGCAAAACCTCAGGGTGGCTTTCAAACCGGTGCAGACGGTGGATGGACTGCGCTATGTCAGCGATACCCTGTCGGTTCTGGTGGGCACCAACAATCAGCAGACCAAGTGGTACTGCGCCAAATGGAACCTGGGCAACCGCGAGCGGGTGCAGCCGTTGGCACCACAATACTGAGCCGTTGATCCAGTCTGCGGTGCCGTGAGCGGGCGTGTACGGCCTGGTTTCAGGCAGCCTTGCCGAGATTGGGCCAGCGATGCTGTATCAGGGCATCGAGCGACAGCTTGCCTGGGCCGTGGGCCATCAGGCCTGCCAGCAGCAAGCCCCAGACGAGGTGGTGAGTCAAGCCGGCTGCTTGTTCGGGTGTGCCCAGCACATGCCAGTAAGAGACGACTGCCATGAGGTTGACACCGAACAGACCCAGCGCGCCCAGCCGGCCAGCGAGGCCCAGTGCCAGCAGCACAGGGAAGAACAGCTCACCGAAGGTGCCCCCCAGGGCGGCCAGGTTGGGGGGGAGCAGGGGGACGCGGTATTCCTCGGTGAACAGAAAGAGGGTGGTGTCCCAGTCATTCAGCTTGGTCAGACCGGCGGAAAAGAATACCTGGGCGATATACAGGCGGGCAGCCAGATCGGCTACTGGGGCGAACCAGCGGTCTGTCAGGTGGATGGCGCAACGGCCCAGTTGCAGACTACGGGCGAGCAGGGTGTTCACGGTGGTGGGCTTTCATTGAAATCGACGATGACTTGGTCGTGCAACCACTGCTGCAATGACAGTCCGAAATCAAATTCCATGTCTTCATCCATGGCGCACTCCAGTGCTTCGGCCAAGGGGAGCTGGCGGGCACAGGCTGATAGAAAGGCGTGATCGGCAGGCATGAGCCGGCGCACCTGCACCCGGTTACGTGGGTTACGCCAAGCCAGCGCCATTTCACCGCCCTGGTCGGGTGAGGGAAAATCGCCCCCCTCGGGCTGGTGCGCCAGCCACAGACTGGCGACGGGCCAGGGCGAGCGCAGCAGGCTGGCGGATGGGGCCAGTTGAAAATGCAGGCTGCCATGCTGTTCTGCAGGCACGTGGGCCAGGCGCGCCAGATCGAAGGGTGGGCTGTCCTCGGCGTAGTAGGCCAGGTGGCACAGCCAGTCCAGCCGGGCGGCATCGGCCAGGAAGGGTATGTCCTGGGCCGGGGGGAAGTCGCGGATGAAGTCGGCAAAACCGTCACCATAGCGGTTCAGATCGCCCGAGCGGGATGGGGTGGTGCGGGCATAGGCACGGGCCATGCCGCCAAAGAACTCATCGCCCACCAGCTGGCGTACGATGGGATAGGCCTCGGCCAGGGCGTCGGCGCGGTTGAACAGGGTGTTGTTGGCATAGGCGCTGGCACCGTGGGCGCTGGCGCCGAACAGTGCCTGGGCGGCGGCTGCATCGTGCAGGGCTTGGGCAAAACGTCGCTGTAGTTCATCCAGTTTCATGGGCGTACTCCCAGTCTGTCCAGCGCGGCTTGGGCGCGGCCGGTTTCCTGCAGCAGCTCGGCCAGCGGCGGCAACTGGGTGTCACGTTCCAGCAGCACGGGCAGGGGGCCAAAACGGGCCAGTGCGGCGTCAAGCAGATCCCAGACCGCTTCGCGCACGGGGGTGCCATGGGTGTCCAGCCATAGGCCGTCGTCGCGCTCCTCGAAGCCAGCGATATGGATTTCGCCCACGGCATGCAGTGGCAGTGCCGCCAGGGCGGCGTGGGCGCTGCGTCCGAGATTGTGCTCGTTGACATGGAGGTTGTTGAGATCCAGCAGCAGGCCGCAACCGCTGCGGCGGCTCAGCTCGGCCAGGAATTCACCCTCGGGGATGGCATCGTCGACCAGGCTGACATAGGACGACAGGTTCTCGATCAGCAGGGGGCGGCCCAGTGCGTTCTGAGCCCGGTCTATCTGTTCCACCATGAAGTCCAGCGCGGCGGTGCTGTAGGGCAAAGGCAGCAGGTCGTTGTAGCATTCCTCGTCTGTGCGGTTCCAACACAGGTGTTCAGAGATGCTGGCGGGCTCCAGCGCGTCGATCAGGCCGCGAAAACGGTCCAGGTGTCCGGCATTCAACCCCACCGCCGACCCCAGGCCCATGCCCACGCCATGCAGACTGAGCGGGTAGTCTGCCCTTACCCGTTGCAGGGCGGCCAGATTGGCACCGCCGCCAAAATAATTCTCGGGATGCACCTCGAACCAGGCCACGGCGGGGCGGCTGTCTATCACTTCACGGATATGGGGTAGCCGCAGTCCCAGGCCGGCTGCGAGGGGAAGGGAGGTATGCATGGTAGTGGTATGCGCTATGGGCAGTGGCAATGCAAAACGGGCGGTATGACCGCCCGTTGCGTATTCCAGAAGGCCTGGGCTTAGGACTTCTTTTCGCCCGGCTTGGTGCTGCCACCCATTTTTTCGCAAGTACCCTTGGCGACGTACTTCCACTCATTGCTGTCGTTGTCGGTCTTGGATTGGCCGGCGCAGCTGTGGGAGCCGTTGGCGGCGGCGCAGTCATTCTTGCCTGCCTTGGCTACGCCGTAGCATTTTTCCTTGGCGGCCTTGTCGTCGGCCATGGCGCCGGAGGAGAGGCCGAGGGCGATCAGGCTGGTCAGGGCGCCGGCGATCAGAGCTTGCTTCTTGTCCATTTGGGTAACTCCTGTTTGGTGTAACGGTGTTTAAGGGGAAGATCCGGTGAACCTTGGTCGAGCATGAGCCGGCTTTTCTTACACCCCATCCTTTGCGTGTGACCATTCTGCCATGGCTGGGTGAACACTTGCTGAATGTGGTTGTCATGCAAGGCCAGTGTCAAAACTACCCATGTTCAACATGATATGGCATTGCTCAGCACTTCGCCTGCGGCAAAGGCACGGACATTCTCCAGCGTGGTGTCGGCGATATTGGCCAGTGCCTCGCGGGTGAGAAATCCCTGGTGCGAACTGATCAGCACATTGGGGAAGGTGGTCAGCCTGGCCAGTTGATCATCGGCTAGGCCCGTGCCTGACCAATCCTGAAAGAATACGCCTTCTTCCAGTTCGTACACATCCAGCGCGACCCCGCCCAGTTGCCCCCGCTTGAGCGCGGCGATCAGGGCGGGCGTGTCGATCAGCCCGCCACGGCTGGTGTTGACCAAGATAACGCCGGGCTTGCAGCGCGCCAGCGACTCGGCATTGATCAGGTGGTGGCTATCGGGCGTCAGGGGTAGGTGCAGCGAGACAATGTCGGACTGGGCCAGCAACTGCGGGAACTCGCAGTAGCTTGCATCCAGTTGCTGGGCAAACGCGGGATCGGCCTGCGGGTCACATAGCAGCACCCGGCAACCGAAGCCGGTGGCGATACGCGCCGCTACCCGGCCTATGCGGCCGGTGCCGACGATGCCCAGGGTCTTGCCGTGCAGATCGAAACCCACCAGGCCATCGAGCGAGAAATCGGCTTCGCGCACCCGGTTGTAGGCTCGGTGGGTCTTGCGCACCAGGGTCAGCAGCAAGGCGAAGGCGTGTTCGGCCACCGCGTGGGGCGAGTAGGCTGGCACCCTCACTACGGTGATGCCCTGTGCCTGGGCGGCGGCCAAGTCTATGCCGTTATAGCCGGCCGCCCGTAATGCGACCAGGCGGGTGCCACCTTGGGCCAACTGCTGCAAGGTAGCCGCATCAAGGCGGCAGTTCACAAAAGGGCAGACGGCGGTGAAGCCGGCGGCCAGTGCCGCCGTGGCCGCATGCAGGCGGGGCTCGAAGAACACGATCTCATGCCCATGACGCACATTGGCCGCGCTCAGGGCCTGTTGGTCGTAGCTATGGGTGTCGAATACGGCCAGCTTCATTCTATGGCGTGCTTTCGCTTGAGCTGGTCTACCACCTCACGCGCCTGCAGGCGCTCGAATGCGGCTTGCAGGCGTTGTAGCAGGGCGGGGTCTGATTGCTTGTTGAGGGCAAAGTAAAAGCCCTCGGGCTGGCGCAACAGGGTCAGGCTGATCTCCAGCTGGTCTGGCCGTATGCCGGCGCGGCTGGCCACATACTGGATGAGGGTGGGGCTGGCGACGATAAAATCTAGCGAACCTAGTTGCAGCAGCCGAACCAGGTCGTTGCGCTTGTCCAGCGGGACCAGATTGACCCCTCGGACAAAACCCTGGGACAGCAACAGCTCCATGCCGGCGTCGCCGTTGATGACGCCGACCTTGTAGGCTTTTGCCTCCTGCAGGCTGCTGGCACGGGCAGGCCCGTCGCGCAGCCGCATCATGGCGGTGCTGCGGGCGGCAATCGGCCCTATCCAGTGAAAGTGCGGCTCACGCTCTGGCGTGCGGGCGATGGTGAAAATAAGGCTGCCAGGCTGCTGGCGCGCATTGCTGAGGGCGCGGGCCCAGGGCACCAGCTCCAGCCGGTATTCCTGCTGGGCCTCTTTCATCAGCAGGCTTAGCAATTCCACCGCATACCCGCTGGGCTGGCCTTGTTCGTTGAGGGTGTTGAACGGCGGGAAGTCCTCGGTATAGGCACGCACGGGTTCCGCGCAGGCCATCAGGCCGCACAACAGCAACAGCAGGTAAGGGGCGAGCTTGGTCATACATGCTGCGATGGATAGACTTTGCTCAGTATAGGGCAGTTCCAGCAAGCCCACTTTGGTCGAGTAGGGCGGGGGACGCTTCCCTGGCTACCTTTACCCCTTCGGCCCACGCTACTGCTTGCCCATGCTTGATGAGGCATAGGGAGCGGGTTTCAGTTTTTTCACGAATTAAGCTCATAAGCGACGCTTGGGAGCCGAGGTTTCCCGCAGCGCCCTTATAATCGGCGGATTTCGTATTCTTTGCCCCGGTGCACAAGGACAAACATGACGATGACCGAAGCGGCCGATCTGCAGCCGCTGCACACCTTGGGCTTGCTTGCACGGGCGGAGCGCCTGAGCCACTTGACCGAGGCGGCACAACTGGCGCCGCTGCTGGCGGGTGCCGTGGCGCCGCTGCGGGTACTGGGCGGTGGCAGCAATCTGGTACCTGGCACCAGGGTAGATGGCACGGTGATCAAGGTCGAGCTGCAGGGCCGGCAGTTGCTGGGTGAGGACGAGGCGGCCTGGTATGTGGCCGCTGCGGCGGGTGAGAACTGGCATGACTTTGTCCAGTGGACCCTGGCCCAGGGTTGGCCGGGGCTGGAGAATCTGTCTTTGATACCTGGTACGGTAGGGGCCGCACCCATACAGAATATCGGGGCCTATGGGGTGGAGTTGAAAGACCATTTCCATGCCCTGACTGCGTTGAGCCTGACAGATGGTTCGACTACAGTGTTTACCCCTGAGCAGTGTGCCTTTGCTTACCGTGACAGCGTGTTCAAGCAGGCCGAGGCCGGTCGCTGGCTGATTGCTGACGTGTTGTTCAAGCTGCCCAAGCAGTGGCAGCCACGGCTGGACTACGGGGATTTGCGCAGCAGGCTGGCCGGCGAGGCCATTACCCCGCAGGCAGTGGCTGCGGCCGTGATGGCGGCCCGCCAAAGCAAACTGCCGGACCCGGCGGTGATAGGCAATGCGGGCAGCTTCTTCCACAACCCCATCGTGCCCACAGCGCAGGCCGATGCCTTGCAGGCGGCCTACCCCGGCCTGCCGGTGTATCCCCATACCGAGGGCCGAGCCAAGCTGGCGGCGGGCTGGTTGATCGAGCAAGCCGGCTGGAAGGGCCGGCAACTGGGGCCGGTGGGCATGTACGAGAAACAGGCACTGGTGCTGGTCAACCATGGTGGTGCCACGGCAGACGATGTGCGGCGGTTGATGCAGCAGGTGCAGGCTGATGTGGCGGAACGCTTTGGCGTGCAGCTGCAGCCTGAGCCGGTGTGGTGGTAGCGGTGCAGCGTATCTGGGTGACGGCGACGACAGGTGCGGGCAAGACCACACTGGCACGCCAGCTATGCGCGCGTTGGGCGCTCCAGCATATCGAACTGGATGCGCTGCATTGGGAGGCGGACTGGCAGCCGGCCGCCCCGACGGTGTTCCGCGAGCGGGTCGCTGCAGCGGTGGCGGCGCCGGCCTGGGTGGTAGATGGCAATTACTCGGCTGTGCGTGATCTGTACGCGCCGCATCTGCAACTGGTGATCTGGCTAGACTACAGCTTTGCCCGCAATCTGTGGCAATTGCTGGGCCGCACTTGGCGCAGGCTGAGCAGCCGGGAACGTTTATTGGCTGGCAACCAGGAGTTGCTGGGCAAGACCTTGAGCCGGGATTCCATCCTGTTGTGGTTTCTGCAGACCTACTGGCGTCGCCGCCGCGAACTGCCGCCGGTGCTGGCCGGGCTGGCGGCGCAAGGTGTGCAGGTGCGGCGCTTTGCTACACCGCGTCAATTGCAGATTTGGCTAGAAGGGTTTTCCGTAGCTGTGGCGCAAACACCATGCAGCATAGGCATGCAGGAGCGGTAATTGCCGCTGACGTTAGTCGCGCGTAACATCGCGCGCTTTTCCACCCCCCGATCAGGGTTATTCACCCTGGTGTCTCGGAGGTAAGTACATGTTTTCCTTCATCCTCAGGAAACTGGCAACCGTCATACCGACCTTTATCGGTATTACCCTGGTTGCTTTTGCCTTGATACGCATGATTCCAGGCGACCCGATCGAGGTCATGGTGGGCGAGCGCAAGCTTGATCCGGTCATGCATGCGGCGGCCATGCAACGCCTGGGACTGGATCAGCCCCTGCACATCCAGTACTTCCGCTACGTCAAGGACCTTGCCCAGGGCGATCTGGGCATTTCGCTGGTGACCCGTGAGCCGGTCACCAAGGAATTCCTGACGCTCTTTCCCGCCACCGTCGAGCTGGCCATCTGCGCCCTGCTGTTTGCCGTGCTGGTGGGCTTGCCTGCCGGCATGATTGCGGGTCTCAAGCGAGGATCGGTGTTCGACCATGGGGTGATGGGGGTGTCCATGACAGGATTCTCCATGCCCATCTTCTGGTGGGGTTTGATCCTGATCATGTATTTCTCGGTGACCCTGGGCTGGACGCCTGTATCAGGCCGCATCGACATCGAGTTCGACATCGCCCAGCGCACTGGCTTCCTGCTGATAGACAGCTGGCTGTCGGGCGAGGAGGGGGCTTTCAAGTCAGCCGCCATGCATCTGATACTGCCCACCATCGTGCTAGGCACCATCCCGCTGGCGGTGATAGCCCGCATGACCCGCTCCTCCATGCTGGAAGTCCTGCGTGAGGACTATATCCGTACCGCCCGCGCCAAGGGCCTGGCACCCACCCGTGTGGTGGTGGTGCATGCGCTGCGCAATGCCCTGATACCGGTGATCACCGTGATTGGCCTGCAGGTGGGTTCCCTGCTGGGCGGTGCGGTACTGACCGAGACCATCTACTCCTGGCCCGGCATAGGCAAATGGCTGGTGGATTCCATCTCCCGCCGTGACTACCCGGTGGTACAGGCGGGCATCCTGGTTTCGGCCACCATCTTTATCGTGGTCAACCTGTTCGTGGACATCCTCTACGGCGTGGTTAACCCGCGTATCCGTTCGGCCAAGTAAGGGAACGAACATGACGACTCAAGTCCAAATCGCTGATGTAGTACCCAGCTACCCCTCCCCGCTGAAGGAGTTCTGGCAGAGCTTCTCGCACAACAAGGGCGCCGTGGTGGCCTTGTTCATCTTCCTCAGTGTGATCTTCTGCGGGGTGTTTGCCGGCTGGATTGCACCGCACGATCCGGTTGAGCAATATCGCGACCATATGCTGACGCCGCCGTCCTGGGCCGAAGGTGGGATGTCCACCTATCTGCTGGGTACGGATGAGCTGGGCCGCGACATTCTCTCCCGCCTGATCCACGGTGCCCGCATCTCGCTGTTCATTGCCTTCATGTCGGTGCTGATGTCATTGATACCCGGCATGGTGTTGGGCCTGCTGGCGGCCTTCTTCCCCAAGGGGGCAGGTACGGTCATCATGCGCGTGATGGATGTGATGCTGGCCTTGCCCGGCATCCTGCTGGCCATCTGCATCATCACCATCCTGGGGCCTGGCCTGATCAATACCATGATCGCCATCGCCATCGGCACTCTGCCCAGCTATACCCGCCTGACGCGGGCGGCTGCCATGGCCGAGATCAACAAGGAGTACGTGACAGCCAGCCGTGTGGCGGGTGCCGGCGCGCTGCGGCTGATGTTCCTGACCGTGCTGCCCAACTGCATGGCGCCAATCATCGTCAATGCCACCTTGGGCTTTTCGTCCGCCATCCTGGAAACCGCTGCACTGGGCTTTCTGGGCCTGGGCGTGCAGCCACCCACACCGGAGTGGGGCACCATGCTGTCGGCCGCGCGTGACTACATCGAGCGGGCACCCTGGGTGGTGACCATGCCCGGCGTGACCATACTGGTGACCGTGCTGTCTATCAACCTGATGGGTGACGGCCTGCGCGATGCGCTGGACCCCAAACTCAAGCGTGCAGCCTAAGGAGCGGTCATGAGCTTGCTAAAAATCCGCAACCTGCGCGTTGAGTTCGGCTCGCTGGCGCACCCGTTTCCGGCCGTGGACGGCCTGGACTTTGATATTGATCGCGGTGAGCTGGTTGGCATCGTCGGTGAGTCTGGCTCTGGCAAATCGGTCACCATGATGGCCCTGATGGGCCTGATCGATGCGCCCGGCCGGGTGACGGCAGACGAGCTGGTGTTTGATGGTCATGACCTGCTCAAGCTCAAGCCGGCCCAGCGCCGCAAGATCGTGGGCAAGGACATCTCCATGATCTTCCAGGATGCGCTGACCAGCCTCAATCCATCCTATACCGTGGGGTTCCAGATCAAGGAATCGCTCAAGGTACATATGGGTCTGCGTGGTGCTGCGCTGGAGAAGCGGGCACTGGAGTTGCTGGAGCTGGTGGAGATACCGGCTGCCAAGAGCCGGCTGAGTGCCTATCCGCACCAGCTTTCCGGTGGCATGAACCAGCGCGTGATGATCGCCGTGGCCATTGCCTGCAACCCCAAGCTGTTGATTGCCGATGAGCCGACCACCGCCCTGGATGTGACCATACAGGCGCAGATCATGGATCTGCTGGAGCGGCTGCAGAAGGAACACAATATGGGGCTGATCATGATTACCCATGATCTGGCCGTGATTGCCGAGATGGCCAAGCGCATCTGCGTGATGTATGCCGGCCAGGTGGTGGAGCAGGCGCCGGTGGCGGATTTGTTCCGCGCCCCCCGGCATCCCTATACCCAGGCCTTGCTGGAAGCCATTCCCGAACACTCCAAGGGCGCCCACCGCTTGTCGGCCCTGCCCGGCATCGTGCCTGGCCACTATGACCGGCCCAAGGGCTGCCTGCTGTCGCCGCGTTGCCGCTATGCACAGGATAAATGCAGCCAGGAGCGGCCCGCCTTGCTGGATGGCGTGCGCTGCTACTACCCGCTGAATGCCGAAGGGGAATCGACTCATGGCTAATCTGGACAATCTTCCGCCGACCCAGAGCGATCTGCTGGTGGCACAGGACCTGACCCGGCACTACCAGGTCAGCCGTGGTTTCATGAAGGGGCACGCCACGGTCAAGGCGCTCAATGGTGTGTCGTTTACCCTGCAGCCACGCAAGACGCTGGCTGTGGTGGGCGAGTCGGGCTGTGGCAAGTCCACACTGGCACGCCAGCTCACCATGATCGAGCCGGCTACCTCGGGTGTACTCAGCATCGAGGGAGTCAATGTGGCTCAGGCCAACCACGCTACGGTGAAGGCCATGCGTGCCAAGGTGCAGATGGTGTTCCAGAACCCCTATGCCTCGCTGAACCCCCGCAAGACCATCTCCGCCACGCTGGATGAGCCGCTGTATATCAACACCAGCCTGAGTTCGGCCGAGCGCAAGGAGAAGATCGACGCCATCGTGCAGAAGGTCGGCCTGCGTCCCGAGCATGTACGGCGCTATCCGCATATGTTCTCGGGTGGTCAGCGCCAGCGTATCGCCATTGCCCGCGCCATGATCCTGAATCCGCGCATCGTGGTGGCGGATGAGCCGGTATCGGCACTTGATGTCTCCATACAGGCGCAGATACTGAATCTGTTCATGGACCTGCAGGAGGAGTTCGGCGCCGGTTACGTGTTTATCTCGCACAACCTCAGCGTGGTGGAGCACGTGGCCGACGACCTGATGGTGATGTATCTGGGCGCCGCAGTGGAGTATGGCAGCAAGAACACCATCTACGCCCGGCCCTTGCATCCCTATACCCAGGCCCTGATGAGTGCGACGCCGGCCATACGCGAGGAAGACCGCCGCCTCAAGATCAAGATCACGGGTGAGTTGCCCAGCCCGCTGAATCCGCCGTCGGGCTGCGCTTTCCACAAGCGCTGCCCGCATGCGGTCGAGCGCTGCCAGCAGGAAGTGCCCTTGTTGCGGCCTATCGATGATCGCCTGGTGGCTTGCCACCGGATTGAAGAGATTGCTGCTTAAGCGCTTGTTAGGGACTTAAGACATGGCTGGGCAGGTGCCAGGGTAATCCTGGCGTTGGTTGCTGTGGTGTATGGACTTCGGTTTTGCAACGCTTCAAGTCCATTGCCGATGCCAAGCCAGGTAATCGCACTAAAAGCAAACGGCCACCTTTGGGTGGCCGTTTGCTTGGATAGGCGCGAGGGCCTGATTTGGTTGGCGGCTCAGCTACCGCGACAACTCACCCTTCTGGTTGATGATGGTCAGCTCGACAAAGCGCGATCCTGCGCGGTCGGTCGGGCCGTAGCCTATGCGGAAGCCACCGTAGTTGACCTCGCCCAGGTTAGACAGCGCCTGAAATACCCGGCTGCGGCTGGGGCTGGGGCCGGCTCGGCCTATGGCTTCGGCTACCAGCTTGGCCATGATGAAGCCTTCCAGCGAGGCATAGCTGATGGGGGTCTTGGCTGAGGCGTATTCGGCCATGGCGGTGCGGTACTCGCGTATCAGCTTGTTCTGGTTATCCCAGGGGTAGGGATAGACCTGGGCGATGGCTAGGCCGTGGGCCAGCTCGGCGCCGACCTCACGCACCAGTTCGTCGAAATCGACGGTGGAGGTGTGATAAAGGATGGCACCGCCACCCAGGCCGCGGAAGGCCTTGATAAAGGCACCGGTAGGCTTGGTGATGGAGATCATCAGGATGGCGGGTGGGTTAGCCTCTGCCAGTTTCTTGGCGGCGCTCTCCACGGCCAGGGTATTGGCCTTGTAGCTGCCGGTGGCTACGATGCCCAGTCCGGCCTTTTTGGCCTCGGCTTGGGCGACCTTGAGGCCATCGCGGCCAAAGGCGTCGTCCTGGTAAAGCACGCCAAAGCGGTCTATGCCCAGGCGCTTCATCTGGGTAACCAACTTGATGACTTCGTCCTGCTGACCTGCGCGGGTGTTGAAAATATAGGGCGATGCGGCATCGCGTACCGAGCTTGCGCCGCTGGTGAGGCCCACCAGCGGGATGCCGGCCTGCTCCAGCCAGCTGCGTCGCAGCAATTCATAAGTCCCGTCTGCGCCGAAGTAACCCATCAGCGCTACGGCCTTGTCCTGGTCTATCAGCTTGCGTGTATTGTCCAGCGTGCGCTTGGCTTCGAAGCCATCGTCATAGACGATATGCTTGACCTGCTCGCCGTTGATGCCGCCGGATTGCTTGTTCAGGGACTGAAAGTAGGCTTTGGCCCCCTCGGAAAGGTGGCGACCATATTCGCCCGCCACGCCGGTGAGTGGTGCGCTCTGGCCGACGACAATGGCGGCTTGTGCCGCGCTGCCCATCAGGCAAAGGGCCAGCAGGATCCCCTGTGTTACTGCGCGCATAAGGTTTTCTCCCTTTTATCTTGGTCAATGCCGGACTGAGTTTGCGCCAGATTGCCCAGTGCATTCAATATGGTCGTATCGTGATGCGCTAATGGTATTGCCGCTGTTGGAAAATTGCCGTACAGGATGGCGTAAGCACTTGTTGTATCAGGAAAGTGGTCTGCTTGGCGGTGTGGCGAGAAACACAGTAAAAAGCTATGCGCGCGACATGTTTTGGTGCTTTGGCGTGAGCTGGTTTCTTGCCGGATGTCATATGCTGTTTTGCCTGCTGGTGGCGCTGACAAAACAAGAGTGGGCAATGCCACAAATGGGCAGGTGAAATAGTTCGGCGCAGGCTCTAGAATGGTCGGCCCAGTGAACAGGAATGCCCTTACGATGAAACGCGCGGTCTACGCAGGCAGCTTCGACCCGGTGACCAATGGGCACTTGTGGATGATAGAGCAGGGCTACGAGCTGTTCGACGAGATGATCGTGGCCATCGGGGTGAACCCGGACAAGCGCAGCACCTTTACGGTGGAAGAGCGTGAAGCCATGCTGCGCGAATGCACCACCCACCTGCCCAAGCTCAGGGTGGTGAGCTTCGAGAACCAGTTCCTGGTGAACTACGCCCAATCGGTTGGCGCTAATTTCATCCTGCGCGGCATACGTACTGCCAGCGATTATGAGTTCGAGCGCACCATGCGCTATGTGAACAGTGATCTGGTGCCGGACATCGACACCGTGTTCCTGATGCCACCCCGCGAGATCGCCGAAGTCAGTTCCACCATGATCAAGGGCCTGGTGGGGCCGGTAGGCTGGGAGTCGGTGCTCAGGCAGTATGTGCCAGCGCCCGTGCATAGGCGTTTTATCGAGATGACGCTCAAGGGCTAGCGAGCTGCCTGAGTGCCAGCGCCCCTGGCAAGCGCGGCCTATGTTTCATCCCTACACTACCTAGGGCCGGCGGATGCTGATTCGCCGGCCTGTTACTTCTTCATTCGAGTCTAGCCATGTCTGCCCTGCAGGATTTCCAGAACCGGCTCGCCAAGAGCCACAAGCACTACGCCAAGTGGGCCAAGCGCCAGCATACCGAGGCCTACCGCATCTATGACCGGGATATTCCCCAGTACCCGGTCGCCGTCGATATCTATGGCAGTCGCGCCCATATTGCTGAGTACGATACCGGCTGGCAGCAGACTGATGAGGAGCACGCTGCCTGGGTGGCTGAGGTCAAGGCCTGCGTGGCCCAGGTGCTGGGCATGGAAACCAGAACTGTGGCCTTCAAGCTGCGCCGGCGGCAGAAGGGGGAATTCCAGTACAGCCGCACCGGCCACCACAGTGAGGATTTCGTGGTCAGCGAGCAGGGTCGGCGCTTCTGGGTGAACCTGGATGAGTACCTGGATACCGGGCTGTTTCTGGATCACCGGCCCACCCGCAAGCGGGTGGGGGAGGAGGCAGCGGGTAAGCGCTTTCTGAACCTGTTTGCCTATACCGGCAGCTTTACCGTCTATGCGGCCACGGGCGGCGCGACTGATTCGGTGACGGTGGATTTGTCCAATACCTACCTGGAGTGGGCTCGCCGCAACTTTGAACTGAACGGGCTGGATCCTGTCCGGCACAAGCTGGTGCGGGCGGATGTGTTCCGTTACCTGGAGGAGGCCATGGATGAGGGTCAACTGTTTGACCTGATTGTGATGGACCCGCCCAGTTTCTCCAATTCCGCCAAGATGCTGGATATCCTGGACGTGCAGCGCGACCATGTGAAGCTGGTGCAGCAATGCCGCAAGCTGCTGATGCCCGGTGGCGTGCTGTACTTCTCGAACAATCTGCGCGGGTTCGAGCTGGATGCTGGGCTACAGCCGCTATGCCGCGATATCTCGGCGCAGTCGGTGCCTGAGGATTTTCGCAACCGCAAGATCCACCAATGCTTCCGCTTCGAGGCATAGCGCCGGTGGCTTGAGAGACCTGCCGCCTGTCGCAAGCGATAGCCATCCGTCTGGCCAGGCCTAACACCCATCGCACCGGGGCGTAGCCCTGCTGGATGCGGCTATAATCGTGCGTCTATCCCGCCCCTCTCCCATGATGAGGGAGGCACCCATCCGGAATGCATACCATGCAGATCAATGTTGAACGTCATCGTGGCCGTCGTGCCAGCCTGAACGAGCGCCTGCCCGAGGGGCTGGTGATCCTGCCGACGGCGCGCGTACGCAATCGCAGCAACGATACCGATTACCACTTCCGCTACGACAGCAGCTTCTATTATCTGACCGGCTTTCATGAGCCGGAAGCCGTGCTGGTGATGCAGTTGGGCGAGCAAGTGAAATCCACCCTGTTCTGTCAGCCCAAGAACGAGCTGCGCGAAATCTGGGAGGGCTTTCTTTATGGCCCGGCAGCGGCCCGTGAGCAGTTTGGCTTTGATGAGGCCTATGCCATCGACCAGCTGGACGCCAAGCTGATCGAGTTGATCGCCGGCCAGCCACGGCTGTACTTCCCCATCGGCTTTGACGAGCAGTGGGATCGCCGCATCATGGGGCTGGTGCAGCAGGTGCAGGCGCGGGCCCGCAACGGCAAGCCGGCACCGATCGAGTTTGTCGATGTGCGTGCGGCCGTGGCCGAGATGCGGCTGTTCAAGGACGATAGCGAAGTGGCCATCATGCGCGAGGCCGGCCGCATTTCGTCCGAGGCACATATACGGGCCATGCAGACTACCCGCGCCGGCCAGTTCGAATACGAAGTGGAAGCCGAGCTGCTGTACCACTTCTACAAGAATGGCTCGCGCTATCCGGCCTATGGCAGCATCGTCGCCAGCGGCGCCAATGCCACCTGCCTGCACTACCACGAAAACAACCGCCGCATGCATGACGGCGACCTGCTGCTGATAGACGCTGGTTGCGAGCTGCATGGCTATGCTGCCGACATCACCCGCACCTTCCCGGTCAGCGGCAGGTTCAGTGGGCCGCAAAAGGACATCTACCAGCTGGTACTGGCCGCCATGGAAGCCAGCTTCGAGCAAGTACGCCCTGGTGCCAGCCGCATTGCTTACCATGATGCCTCGGTCCGCACCCTGACGCAGGGCCTGCTGGATCTGGGCATCTTCAAGGGGACGGTGGATGGCCTGATAGAGAGCGAAGCCTACAAGCAGTTCTATATGCACGGCACCGGCCATTGGCTGGGGCTGGATGTGCATGATGTCGGCGAGTACAAGATAGACGGGCACTGGCGTGCGCTGGAGGCCGGTATGGCACTGACGGTAGAGCCTGGCCTGTACTTCCGCCCCTTGCTGCCGGATTCGCCCTCCCACTATGTCGAGGTACCGGAGGCGTTCCTGCATATCGGTGTGCGTATTGAGGATGATCTGGTGGTGACCCGCGATGGCCACGAGAACCTGACGGCGCTGACGCCCAAGACTGTGGCGGACATCGAAGCCACCATGGCGCGTCAAGCTGGGTAAGCCTACCGTGAGCCGGGTCGAGATCATGGACAAGCAGTTGTTGTCGGACAACTGGTATCTGCTGCATCGCTACCGCTACAGGCTGATGCGCCGTGATGGCGAGATGCAGGAGCAGAGTCGCGAGGTCTATGACCGTGGCAATGGCGCGGTCATCCTGCTCTATAACCGTGCCCAGGGCACGGTGGTGCTGACGCGGCAGTTCCGCTTGCCGACCTGGGTCAATGGCAACGCTGACGGCATGCTGGTGGAGGCTTGTGCCGGTTTGCTGGATGCCGATAGCCCGGCCGATTGCATACGCCGCGAGGTGGCCGAGGAAACGGGCTACCGGGTGGGGCAGGTGCAGAAGGTGTTCGAGGCCTATATGTCGCCTGGCTCGGTGACCGAGATACTGCACTTCTTTGTGGCCGAGTATCACCCGGCCGACAAGCAGGCTGAAGGTGGTGGGCTGGAGCAGGAAGGCGAGGATATCGAAGTGCTGGAGTGGTCGTTTGCAGAGGCTGTCGCCGCCGTGGCCAGTGGGGCCATACGTGATGGCAAAACCATCATGCTGCTGCAGTATGCCCAGTTGCATGATTTATTGGGGGTGGGGCGCTGATGCGCGATTTCCCTGATCATCTGGATCTGATCATCGTCGGCGGCGGGCCGGTGGGAGGCGCCTTGGCGCTGTTGCTGGCTCACCGTGGCTGGCAGGTCGGTGTGCTGGAGGCTCGCCAGCAGCCTGCGCAGGACAGCCGCGCCCTGGCGGTGGCCCATGCCAGCCGGCAGACGCTGGCGGGCCTGGGTGTCTGGCCACAGGCGGCCGCAACGCCGATACATACCGTACATGTCTCGCAGCAGCAGGCTTTCGGTCGGGTCAAGCTCAGTGATGCTGACCTGGGCTTGCCGGCGCTGGGCTATGTGCTGCCCTATGCCGACCTGGCCACGGCCATACACGCCAGGCTGGCCGAACAGGCTGGCGGCGTGCATTACCTGACGGGCGCGCAAGTGAGTGGCCTGAAGTCGCTGGATGGCTATGCCGTGGTCACCGTCAACCAGGGCGGGCAGGAGCGTCTGCTGACGACCCGCCTGGCCGTACTGGCCGAAGGTGGGAAGTTGTTGGCTGGCAGCGGCATAGGCCAGTCCGAACATGATTACCAACAGCAGGCTGTGGTGGCTGAAGTCTGGACCGATACACCGCACCATGGCCAGGCGTTCGAGCGTTTTGCGCTGGACGGCCCGATTGCCATGCTGCCCAAGCAGGATCATTACGCCCTGGTCTGGACGCGGCCCGCCAACGATCCCTTGGCGGTGCTGGGATTGCCTGATGCTGCGTTTCTGGCAGCCCTGCAGGACCGCATGGGTGACCGGGCGGGCCTGTTGACGCGAGTGGGAACGCGGGCGGCGTTTCCGCTGCGGCTGAAGTGGGCGGATGCGCACCATGGCCGCCGTATCGCTGTGGTTGGCAATGCGGCCCAGACCCTGCACCCGGTAGCGGGGCAGGGCTTTAACCTGGGCTTGCGTGACGCGATTGCCCTGGCCAGGGTGATCGCGGCGACACCGCAGCCCGCGCTGGGGGATGCGGACATGCTGGCCCGCTACGCTGCTTTGCGGCAGCGCGACAGCCTGGCGACCGTGGGCTTTACCGACGGACTGATACGGCTGTTTGGCCTGGAATCGGTGCCGGTGCGACATCTACGGGCCGCAGGCTTGCTGGCGCTGGACAATCTCCAGCCGCTGCGGCGTGGCTTTGCGCAACGCATGGTGTTTGGTACGGCATGAATCAGCGCGAATTCGATATTGTGATCGTGGGGGGCGGCCTGGTCGGTGCCAGTTTGGCCCTGGCCCTGGCAGGCAAGTGGCGGGTGGCCTTGCTGGAGCGAGCGTTGCCGCTGCTGCCGGCGGCGCTGCCGCAGGATTGGGACAATCGCATCTTTGCCATCAGCCCCGGCAGCCAGGCCTTTCTGGCGAGCCTTGGCGCCTGGCCGCCCTTGCGCGCTGGCTGCATACGCGAGATGGATGTACGGGGCGATGCCGGGGGGCGCATCCATTTCGATGCGCTGGAGCTGGCCAGCGAACAACTGGCTGCAACGGTAGAGAATCGGGGCCTGCAAGCACGGCTATGGCAGGCCTTGCAAGGCCAAGTGGAACTATTGGCGCCGGCCAGCCTCCATGCTGTGCAGTTTGATGCGGAACACGTCAGCCTGACCTTGGCGGATGGTGCCTGTATTCAGGCTCGCCTGGCTGTGGCGGCTGACGGTGCCAACTCCTGGTTGCGTGAGCAGGCCGGTATTGCCTTTGCCCGCCAGCCCTATGAGCAACAGGGGGTGGTGGCCAATTTCAGCTGCCAGCGACCACATGGTGATATTGCCCGGCAATGGTTCGGTCATGATGGGATACTGGCTTGGCTGCCCTTGCCGGGCAACCGTATCTCCATGGTCTGGTCTACCGGCAATCAGCATGCGACCGAGTTGCTGGGTCTGGCGCCTGAGCTGCTGGCGGCCCGGGTGGCGGCGGCTGGTGGGCATGGACTGGGTGCGTTTGCGCCCTTGTGCCCTGCGGCGGGGTTTCCCCTCAGCCTGGGCCGCGCCGAGCGCAGCATAGGTCGGCGTCTGGCCTTGGTGGGGGATGCGGCCCATACGGTGCACCCCCTGGCGGGGCAGGGCGTCAATCTGGGGTTTGGCGATGCCAGGGTGCTGGCGGAGCTGCTCAACGCCAAGCCGGGGCGTGACCCGGGCGATGCCATGCTGCTGCAGCGTTATGCGCGCAGCCGTGCCGAAGAAGTACTACTGATGCAGACCGTTTGTGACGGCCTGCAAAAGCTGTTTGCCAGCCCAGACCCGGTTCTGGGCCGTGTGCGCAATATGGGCCTGCAACTGACCGATGCATTGGGGCCGCTCAAGCGGACCCTGATGCGGCAGGCTTTTCGTTAATCTTTTTACACCCAACGCAGGACATCACATGATTGCTTTCAACAAACGGTTATTCGCAGCGCTGGTGGGTTTGTCGCTGGCAGCGTGTGCCAATGCAGCTGGCGATGCGCCTGCTAACCTCAAGGCCGACATCCAGAAGAAATTCCCCAATCGGCCGATAGAGAGCGTGCGCACCACGCCACTCAAGGGTATTTATGAAGTGGTGATGGAAGGCCGCCAGATCATCTACACCGACAACCGTGGCGACTTCATCCTGGTCGGCGACCTGGTGGACGTGAAGAACAAGGTCAGCCTGACCGAAACCCGCATGAAGGAGCTGACGCGGGTGGATTTTTCCAGCCTGCCGCTGGATAAGGCGATCAAGCTGGTACGCGGTACGGGTGCACGCAAGGTTGCGGTGTTCTCTGACCCCGATTGCCCTTTCTGCAAGAAGATAGAGCGTGAAACCATTGCCAAGCTGGACAATGTGACGGTCTATACCTTCCTCTACCCCCTGGCCCAGTTGCATCCCGACGCGGCGCGCAAGTCGGCACTGATCTGGTGTGCGGCAGACCGGCAGAAGGCTTGGCAAGGCTGGATGTTTGAAGGCAAGCTGCCAGAGGGTAGCGATAGCTGTCCTAACCCGGTGGCAGATACGGTGGCTCTGGCGGACAAGCTGGGCATCAACGGTACGCCTGCCATGGTGTTCGAGAGTGGCGAGCTGGTATCGGGCGCCATTCCGGTCGAAGAGTTTGAAGCCAAGCTGTCGGCCAAGAAGACCAAGTAAGCCGTAACGCCGTGCCCATGCAGCGACGACTCTTTTATGCCTTGGCGGGTTCTGCGCTGGTGCATGCAAGCTTGTTGTCGCTGTTGGGGGCGGAAGCAGTAACAGGGCAGGGGCGCCATACCCTGGCCCTGGATGTAACACTGCAACCCAAGCTGGCCAGGGTGACGCCCCAGCCGGCCCCGCCAGCGCCCTTGCCGACACCGCCCGGCACGGCTGAACCACAGCCTGTGTCACCTGTACTGCCACCCACGGCAGATGCCGCAGCTACGCCTGCTGCCGAACCGGTCGAGGTGGCCTTGGCCTCATCCTTGCCCAGTGCTATTGCGGTGTTTGGCGGAACGAGCGACACCACCTGGTACACCAGCGAGGAGGTGGATGTCGCGGCGGAATCGTTGGTGGAGGTGCGAGTCGATACGCCCTTGGATATGGGGCATGCCAAGCTGGACGGCCGGGTGAAGGTGGCGGTCTATGTCGACGAGTTTGGCGTGACCGACCGTGTCGAGGTGGTGGAATCCACGGCGGACGAGATACTCAACAACCTGGCCATCGGTGCCTTTCGTCGGGCGGTATGGCAGCCTGCCATGCTGGAAGGGCGGCGGGTGCGCAATCTGAAGCAGATTGAAGTCTGTTTTGGCCGCTGCGATGCCGCGCCCTTGCGCTATAAAGAAATGATTGAGGTTATAGAGCCACCCAAGCCGTGATTCGTCATTTCCTACTTGTCAGCCTGTTTCTCCTGTCAGGCGCCTGCGCGGCGGAGAAATTGCGCATAGGCTTTGGGACCCATAAGCCACCGTATATCTTTGAGCAGGAAAAGCGCGGGCTGGAATACGATATCGTGGTGCAGGCCGCCATGGCGGCAGGTTTCGAGGTGGAGCCCTTTTTTGCGCCCATGGAACGGCTGCATCGCATGCAGGAGATGAGCCAGATCGATGCCATTGCCACTACCAATACCCGTAGTGGCGTACCGGCCCACTACTCCAAACCGTATATCGAATACCACAACGTGGCGGTGGCGCTGGCCTCGCGCAAGCTCAATCTGCGCAGCATTGCGGATCTGGGGGGCTATTCTGTCAGCGCCTTCCAGCGTGCCCGCACCCTGCTGGGTACAGAGTTCCAGGCCATGGCATCCAACAACCCCCAGTATCGGGAAGAAGCCCAGCAAATCTCCCGCAATCGCCTGCTGTATTCAGGCCGTATTGATGTGGTGGTGGGGGATAGACGCATTATTCAGTACTTCAATCGCGAAGTATCGGACGTGGTGGATACCCGCCAGCCCGTCAGCTGGTTTGCCTTGTTTCCCCCCACGCCCTACCAGGTGGCCTTCAGGCTGCCAGAGCAACGCGATCGGTTTGATGCGGGCTTGGAAGCGCTGCGCAAGAGTGGGGAATACCTCGCCATCGAGAAGAAATACGACAGCTATTGATGGGGCTGCCCTGCGCAAGCGGGGCGATTACGCCGCCATCGAGCAGCGCTACGCCAGCTTCTAGGGGGCTGGATTTGGGTAGCGTCGGTGGATGGCCTCTATGCCGTCCAGCACGGCCTGCGGCAATACCAGTTCTGTACTGTCCAGGTTTTCTGCCAACTGCCCCAACTGGGTCGCACCTATGATGGTGCTGCTGACATACCAGCGGTGCTGCGCCCAAGCCAGGGCCATCTGGGCGGGCTTGAGGCCATGCTCCCGGGCCAGGGCGACATAGGCGGCGACGGCAGGCGGGAGCTGTTCCTTGCCATAACGCTGACCAAATGCGGGAAAGCGGGTGATACGGCCCGCAGCCTGCGGGTCATCCAGGTATTTGCCGCTCAGGTGGCCGAAGGCCAACGCACTATAGGCCAGTAACCCCACATGCTCGCGATGGCAGACCTCGGCCAGACCCTGCTCGAAGCTGCGGTTCACCAGACTGAAGGCATTCTGTACGCTGGCGACGCGGGGTAGGCCATGCTGCTCTGCCAGCTTGATGAACTGGCAGACCCCCCAGGGGGTTTCGTTGGAGAGGCCCACGTAACGTACCTTGCCCTGCTCGACCAGCCGTCCCAGCGCTGCCAGTTGCTCGTGCAGGCTGGGGTGGTGGCGCTCATCGGCCGGTTCGTACTGGCTGGCCCCAAACAGTGGGACGCTACGGGCAGGCCAGTGCAACTGGTAAAGATCGATGTAGTCGGTACGCAGGCGCGCCAGGCTGGCCTCTACGGCCTGCTGAATCTGCGGGCCATCGCAACGCAAGGGTGAGCGCAGCCATTGCAGCCCTCGGCCAGGGCCGGCCACCTTGGTGGCAATGATCAGCTTGTCGCGCGCTTGCCGTGCCAGCCAGGTGCCGAGGTAGCGTTCGCTCAACCCCTGGGTTTCTGCCCGGGCGGGGACGGGGTACATCTCGGCCACATCAATGAAATTGATGCCGCGCTCATAGGCCAGGTCCAGCTGGGCGTGCGCCTCGGCCTCGGTGTTTTGTTCGCCGAAGGTCATGGTACCCAGGCAGAGGGCGCTGACCTGGAGTTGGCTGCTGCCCAGCGGCTGGTAGCGCATGGCTGTGTTCCGTGTTGGATGGGGAGCACAGAATAGCGCAAGGGCAGCGGTTTGTGGGGTGGTGTACGCGGGGGGCTTACCAATAAAAAAAGGCCGCTTGCGCGGCCCCAAGAAGCGTTGGTGTCCTACCAGATGCGTATGCGCTCGCTGGTGGGTTTGAACATGCCGTCGCCCTGCTTGATGTTGAAGGCCTCCATAAAGGCATCGCTGTTGACGGCGGCACCAATGGGACGCAGCGTGGCGGGCGAATGCGGGCCTGTCGTCAGTTGCTGCAGGAGTCGGGCTTCGCGGGTCTTGTTACGCCAGACCTGGGCAAAACCGATAAAGAAGCGCTGATCGCCGGTATAGCCATCCAGGGTAGGCGCCGGCTTGCCGTCCAGGCTGAGCAGATAGGCCTTGTGGGCAATCTGCAGGCCTGAGAGATCGGCGATGTTCTCGCCCAGCGTCAGTTTGCCGTTGACGTAGCGGCCGGCTATGGGCTGGTACTGGCTGTATTGCGCCACCATGCGATCTGCCAGCTTGCCAAAGGCGGCCTTGTCGCTGGCTTGCCACCAGTTCTGCAGGTTGCCTTGGCCGTTGAACATGCTGCCTTCGTCGTCAAAACCGTGGCTGATCTCATGGCCGATGACTGCGCCTATGCCGCCGTAGTTGACGGCATCGTCAGCCTCGGCGTCGAAGAACGGGGGCTGCAGTATGGCCGCCGGAAACACGATCTCATTGAGGGAGGCGTTGTAATAGGCGTTCACCGTCTGGGGTGTCATGCCCCATTCCTCACGGTCTATGGGTTGGCCCAGGTGGGCGAGTTCGCGGGCGTAGTCAAACTGGTGGCCGCGCAGCACATTGCCTAGCAGGTCATCGTGTTTGATGGTCAGTCCGCTGTAGTCGCGCCAGTGCTTGGGGTAGCCGATCTTGACCGTGTAGTTGGCCAGTTTGGCCTGGGCTGCCTGCTTGGTGGCTGGGCTCATCCATTCCAGCTTGTCTATGCTCTGGCCATAGGCCTTGAGCAGGTTGTCCACCAGTGTTTGCATCTTCTGTTTGGCCTGGGGCGGGAAGTACTGCGCCACATAGAGCTGGCCCACGGCTTCCCCCAGGTTCCTTTCCACTATTTCCACACCGCGTTTCCAGCGTGGCCGTGGCTGTTTGGCGCCGGCTAGGGTCTGGTCGTGGTAGTTGAAACTGGCGTCGGCAAACGGGCTGGACAGATAGGGGGCGTAGCCATCCAGTACCCGTATGCGCAGGTAGTCCCGCCATAGCGGCAGCGGCTCGCTGTGCAGCAGCTTGGCCAGGGTGCTGATGTAGCCCGGCTGGCTGATATTGGCCTCGGTGGCCTGGCCGGCGTCCGCAGCAGCCAGGAAGGCGTCCCAATCCAGCTGCGGCGCCAAGGCCTTCAGCCCGGCGCGGTCAAGCTTGTTGTAAATTTTCTCGGGGTCGCGATTATCAACCTTGCTCCACTGGGCTTGTGCCAGCCTGCCCTCGAGGGCGATCACGGCGTCGGCCTTGGTGCCGGCGTCCTGGGCCGTTTCGCCATCCAGCATGAGCAGGGTCTGCAGATAGCGCTTGTAGGCGGCGCGCGCTGCGGCCATACGTGCGTCCGGCTCGCTGTAGTAGTCGCGATCGGGCAAGCCCAGGCCGCCTTGGCGGATATCCAGCAGGTAGCGGGTGGCGTCCTTGCTGTCCTGATCGACGCTGATCCGCAGCGGCAGGCGCACGCCCCGGCTTTGCCATTGCCCCAGTGCGGTCAACAGGCCAGCCTGGTTTTTGATGGCGGCTATCTGCTCCAGCAGTGGCTTGAGCGGCTTGATGCCCAGTTGTTCTACCTGGGCTTGATCCATGAAGCTGCCGTACAGCGCGGCGATCTGGCGTGCGTTGGCGTCATCCTGTTTGGCGGCGGCTTCGATGATGCCGCGTACCTGCTGTTCGGACTGATCACGCAACTGCTGGAAGGCGCCCCAGCTGGTACGGTCGGCCGGGATCTCGGTCTTTTTCTCCCAGCCGCCATTGACCGCTGCATAGAGATTGTCCTGTATGCGTATGCTGGTATCGAAGTTGCTCAGGTCTATGCCGGATTTGGGCGCGCCGAGGGCGCTGAGTGGCAGTGCCAGCGCGAGCGCGCAGGTGAGGCGGGTCAGTTGCATGTGTTGTCCCCTGTGGTGAGCTTTTGTTGTTGAGAAACAGAAGCCAGATCGTTGGCTGCCCTGCGCCGGCGCAGCGGGAGGGCTGGGTAGGGATACAGTCAGGGAGAACCTGTTGGCCCAGGCTGCACTGACGTCCTGTGCCTGAATATCCCTGATGCCAACCCCGTCCCTACCCATCGATCAGTGACTTGAGTTCTTCGCGGGCTCTTATGCCAGAGAGGCAAGGGCGGGGGCCAGCGCGATGCGACGAGCTGTTGATGAAGGGGATGAATGGAAATGAAAAACGGCCGCTTGAGGCGGCCGTTAGTAGCGGTGATCGAGCGGGCTTACTTATAGCGCGCCACGCCGTCTACCAGTTCCTTCTGGGCGGCTTCGATGCCGTCCCAGCCGGTCACCTTGACCCACTTGCCCTTTTCGAGGTCCTTGTAGTGCTCGAAGAAGTGGCGGATCTGTTCCAGCAGCAGCGGGGGCAGGTCGCTGGTGGACTTGATCTCCTTGTACATGGGGCAGAGCTTGTCCACCGGTACGGCGATCAGCTTGGCATCGATACCGGCCTCGTCTTCCATCTTCAGCACGCCCAGCGGACGGCAGCGCACCACCACGCCCAGGCTGAGGGGGAAGGGGGTGACGACCAGCACATCGACCGGGTCGCCATCCTCGCTGAGGGTCTGTGGCACGTAGCCATAGTTGCATGGGTAGAACATGGCGGTGCCCATGAAACGGTCCACGAACATGGCGCCGGTTTCCTTGTCCAGTTCGTACTTGATGGGTGCGGCGTTGGCGGGGATTTCGATGACGACGTTGAAGTCGTTCGGTACGTCCTTGCCAGCAGATACGCGGTCGAGATTCATGGTTTGTCCTTGGTTCAATGCAGGAGAGATTTAATCAGCGGGAGGATTATACCCGCCCGGAATCGGCTCTGTTGACCACAACATGAGCGGAAGATCGCTGCACTATGGCAGGGGACGGCGTGGTGATAGGCTTGGTACCCAGGCCATGCCCGTGGCGATAGGCAAAGGAGCAAGTGATGGAACAGGTATTCAAGGTAGAAGGCATGAGCTGCGGTGGTTGCGTGGCCTCGGTGGAGCGCGCCGTCAAGGCGGTGGCCGGCGTGAGTGCCGTACAGGTGCGTCTGGCGGAAGCGGAAGCTACCGTCGTATTCGAGCCACAGCAGGCCACTGTGGCTGCAATACGCGCGGCCATTGAGGCTGCGGGCTTTGATGTGCCGGCTTGATGCGTCTGTAGCGAGGATGGGGCTGCAGGCAGATTCAGGGGGCTTAGCGGTACGCCTAGGCTATATGCTGGGTGGCGATACCGTCACTAGCCTTGCCTGGGCAGCGGCTACACTGTAACTGCCCGCTACAACGACACGAGATGGGATGGCTCCATGGAGCGCTGGACCGCAATGAAGGCGCATTACCTCAGCCCGCTGTTCCAGCCGAACAATATCGTGGTGATCGGTGCATCCGAAACCACGGATTCGGTTGGTGCCCGCGTGTTCCGCAACCTGCTCGATGCGCCCTTCAAGGGCGCACTGTTTGGTGTGAACCTGCGGCATGGTGCGGTCTTTGGCGAGCGGGTGTACGACCGCATCGCGGCAGTGCCGGTCGATGAGATAGACCTGGCTGTCATCACCACGTCGGCCCGTACCCTGCCGGGATTGATGCGGGAGTGTGGCGAGCGTGGTGTGAAGATGGCGCTGGTGCTGTCGCGCGATTTTGTGGCGGTGGATTCCAGCAATCGCGCCCTGCTGGAAGAGGCTGTGGCCATGGCGCGGCAATACGGTGTGCGTCTCCTGGGCCCCAACCTGCTGGGCATGATGCGGCCATCGCAAGGGCTGATTGCTGCCAATTACCAGGGGCATGTGAAGCCAGGCAATCTGGCCCTGGTTTCGCAGTCCAGCTCGGTGGCCAGTGCCATTCTGGATTGGGCAGAAGCCCATGAGGTGGGCTTTTCGGCCGTGGTCTCCATGGGGGCGGCGGCGGATGTGAACTTTGGCGAAATACTGGATTTTCTGTCGCAGGACTCCCAGACGCGTGGCATTTTGCTGTACCTGGAAGATGTAGGCGAGGCCCGTGGCTTTATGAGCGCGCTGCGTGCCGCGGCTCGGCAGAAGCCGGTGGTCTGCCTAAAGGTGGGACGTGACCCCAACCCGACAGACCATGCCGCCCGTACGCATTCTTACCGGCTGATAGGGCGGGACGATGCGTTTGATGCCGCATTGCGCCGGGTGGGCGTGTTGCGGGTGCCCACCATGGTGCACATGAGCATCGCCATCCGCATGCTGGCGGCCAACTACCGCACGCGCGGCCGCAGGCTGGCGGTGATCTCCAATGGCTATGGCGCCGGCCGTATGGCGGTGGATAGGGCGCGCGAGCTGGGGGTGGAGATGCCCAGGCTGGATGCGGCCACGGTGGCCTACCTGGATCAATCGCTGCCGCCCATAGGCAATCACGATAACCCGGTGGATATCCTGGGGGATGCGCCGCCAGAGCGCTTTCTGGTGGCTGCCGAGGCCTGCCTGGCTGACCCGAATGTGGATGGCGTACTGGTGGTGCTGACCCCGCAGGCGGGGACCGATCATCTTGCCACGGCGGAGCGGATGATTGCGCTGCGGCGCAAGACCGACAAGCTATTGATGCTGGTCTGGCTTGGGGACAAGAAGATCGCCTTGTCCCGCAAATTGCTGGATCGGGCCCATATGGCGTATTTCTTTTCGCCCGAGCATGCGGTGGAGGCGTTTGCCAGCCTGGCGGCCTGGAATTACATACAGGAGCTGAGCCTGCAGACGCCCGGTCCGCTCAGCAGCCGTAGCGAGCCCCATGTGGCCCAGGCCAGACAGGTGATAGCGGGTGCCCTGGCGGCAGGCCGCAGCCTGTTGACCACGGCGGAGTCGCTGGCGGTGCTCGATGCATTCCATATTCCCCATCCCCCCACCCTGCCAGCGGCGACGCGGGAGGAGGCGGTGGCTGCTGCTGCCCGCATAGGCTTGCCGGTGGCCTTGAAGATAGATGCCGACAACCTGATACATAAAAGCGATATCGATGGTGTGCTGCTCAATCTTAATTCGCTGGAGCAGGTGGCCGATAATGCCGAGGCCATGCTGGCTTATGCCCGCCAGCGTTTGCCTGCGGACAGCGTGCATGGGCTGGTGGTGCAGAAGATGCATGGCAAGCGCCATGGCCGGGAGTTGATGTTGGGGGTGGCGCGTGATGCGGTGTTCGGGCCTATCATTGCCTTTGGCTCTGGCGGCCTGACTGTGGATGTATTTGAGGATGTGGCGGTGACCTTGCCACCGCTCAATGACATGATTGCCGGCAACCTGATCAAGCGCACCAAGGTGGCCAGGGCGCTGGGGCCGTTCCGCAATCATCCGGCGGCCGATATCGAATCGGTCAGACAGATACTCCTGCGCTTGTCCGAAATGGTATGTGAGCTGCCGGAGATGGTGGAGCTGGATCTGAACCCGGTCGTAGTGGATGAGCACGGGGCGGTTGCGGTGGATGCCAGCATCGTCGTGGCGGCATTGCCACCAGGCTTTCGTCGCTATAGCCATATGGCGGTGCACCCCTACCCGGCACATCTGATCACCCATGGCCAGTTGAAGGACGGCATGGCCTGTGTGCTCCGCCCGGTGAGGCCGGAAGATGCGGATGAGCTGCAGTATTTTGTACGGGTGGAGTTATCGGATGAGAGCCGTTTCAACCGTTTCATGAGCACGCTGAAGCAATTGTCGCCCGGCATGCTGGTGCGTTTTACCCAGCTCGACTACGCCCGCGAGATGGCAGTGGCGGCGACTGTGACGGAGGATGGCCGTGAGCGCATCGCCGGCGTGGCCCGCTATACCGCCAACCCCGATGCCGCCAGCTGCGAGTTTGCGGTGTCCATTGCGGATCGTTGGCAGGGCAAGGGTTTGGGCGTGCAATTGATGGAGGCGCTATTCAAGGCGGCCCGTGATACCGGTTTGTCTTCGATAGAGGGCGATATCCTGGGGTCCAACACCGCCATGCTGGGTTTGATGAAGAAACTGGGTTTTGATATACGCCCCCACCCCGATGATGCAACCCTCAAGTGGGTGGTGAAGGCGCTTTAACCGTGATGCAATAGACGAAGGAGTAGGTATGAATCCCACTGCGGTGGCCTTGCTGGGCTACGCCGGCTGGTGTGTGCTGATGGTGCTGTTATTGATCAATCACCGGGCCTTGTTCCTGCTGCGGGGGGAGCGGGCGGTGAACGGCTTCACCGCCGACAACAAGGGCCTGGGAGATCTGGCCGAGCGTATCGTGCGGGTACATGGCAACTGCATCGAGAACCTGCCCTTGGTGGCCACCGTGCTGCTGTATGCCATTGCCACCGGCCAGACTGCTGTTACCGATGCGGCGGCACCTGTGCTGCTGGGGCTGCGGGTGAGCCAGTCGCTGGTGCACCTGAGCGGTACGCGAGCTTGGCAGGTGTGGCTTAGGCTGGTTTGTTTCCTGGGGCAGCTGGCCATACTGGCGATGTGGCTGCTGCAGTTGCTGATGAAACTCTGAGCTCCTGCCATGCACCATCTTATTGGGTGGGCTTCAGCTT